>JAYURK010000075.1:0-16384 GCA_043756235.1 Ferruginibacter sp.
CGACCTGGTTTTTTACGCTCAACAGAACGTGGGTCACGCTTTAGCAAACCGGCTGCTTTTAATGCCGGACGAAAATCGGCACTTACTTCCAGCAAGGCACGGCTAATGCCCAGCTTTGCAGCTTCTGCCTGGCCTTTAACACCACCACCGGTAGCATTAATTACCACATCATATTTATCAGATGCTTCAATAGTTTTTAAAGGCGCTTCTACCTGGTTTTGTAAATACACCAGCGGGAAGTAGGCTTTATAGTCTTTACCGTTAACTGTAATTTTGCCTTCTCCTTTACTGAGGAAAACACGTGTTACAGCTTCTTTTCTGCGGCCGACTGCGTTTTTTTGCTTTTCCATTTATTTTTATTTGGAATTTAGAATTTTGATTTTAGAATTTTAGATCCTTTGGTTGTTGTGCACCATGCGGATGATCGGCACCCTGGTAAACAAATAATTTTTTGTACATCTGCCGGCCTAAACGATTTTTAGGCAACATACCTTTTACGGCTCTTTCAATAAGTACTTCGGGCCTGCGCTTTTGCAAATCCTTAGCTACTTCTTCTTTACGTCCGCCGGGGTAACCGGTGTAGTGATCGTATAATTTTTCATCCATTTTATTACCGGTCAACTTTACTTTTTCGCAGTTGGTAACAATAATAAAATCGCCACAATCTACGTGTGGGGTGTAATAGGCTTTGTTCTTACCTCTAAGAACCGCCGCAATACGGGCACACATACGACCAACGGTTTGATTAGTACCATCCACAACGTACCAATTGTGTTTTACGGTAGCCTCGTTCGCATGCTTTGTTGTAAAATGTAATTTGCTCATTTTAAAAATTTGAGCTGTTGGCTTTTAGCGGTTAGCTATTAACAAAACAGCGGTTTTAGATAATTAAGAATCTACGCCATCCCGTAGTATTCTCCGATAACAGTCAAGTATTAAAAGCTCATGGCTGTTTTTCGGACGGCGAAGGTAACTGCAAACAACCTTATCTGCCAAAGAAAACAGGAAGTATTTTTTACTGTGCTTTTATAACTAATTGATTTTCAGTAATAATTTTGACTAATTATTTTAACCATCTGCGTAAAGACATAAAAAAGCGACTTTTTTTTAGGGAGCTGCATAAAATGCACAGGGAATGTTTTTATTGTTTTATAAATTGTTTTATATGGTTTTGGCTTCCATTTACTAACCTTACATTATATATACCAGTACCAAGTAGTGATATATTAATGAATAAAAAGTAGCTGGCACATTTAAAATTGCAGCTTCTTGGGAGTTAATTTTAGTACTCTATTGGCTATAAAATAAAACATCCAAATTTGAATCATTTTCCCACCCCCCTACCCAAATAGGAGGGTACACTCACCTGCAAAGGCTAATTACCCCACCTAAACCGGTATATCTTCCCACTTTTAACCCAAACTGACCCACCTGCTTACCTAAACTTACCCACCCCAAAAGGTTAATTTACCCACCTGCTTACCCAAACCTAACCGCCTGCTTTTTCAAACCTACCCCACCTAATTACCCAAACTTACCCACCTGTTTACTAAAACACCCCACCTTGCTGATGGGGTTAGTTAAGCAAAAAGGTTAATGCTATTTAGGTTTGGGGTGGGGTAATGCCTTATAGTCCATGAGGAAAACGTAGATGTATTCACTCATACCATGCAAATGGGAGATTATTGCTATGAGGTGCTGAACGAATATGGAAACAGTGAATTTTTAGAGAAGGTTTGCAAACAATTAACCGACCGGGATTATGAAGAGCAAAATAATGGCATCGCAAATTCATCTGCTTCTATTACAAGCGATGTTTATAGAATTTTATATGATAATAATATGGAAGAGCTTCGAGAAAATGAGCTAAAGCAGTTGAGGGTGGTGGAGTAGATTTAGAAAAGAATTATTATCTACTTGAAAGGTATATTAAATGAAAAGGTTTATGTGTTGTATGAGTTAAGGGAAGACGGATTAATCACAAATTTTTGAAAACCCTGCTAACTTTTGTATAAAACGTTTACTTTTTCGCAATCCCTTGCACACCGCTGGTATCAATTGTAAATCTGTATTTAAATGAGCTATCGGTAATAAGTTTGTAAATAATCCTTCTGGTAAAAAAACTATGGGTGATAAATAGCCTATCAATTGAAACGGATGAGTCAGGTTTTATTACACTCAAATAACTGTCTAATAATTTTTGGGAACTAATAATTATTTTACTCATAGGAACTGAATCCATTAGAACAACCCAATTATTTTTTGTTTGTATAAACTCAGTTGGGTGTTGCCACAATACCTGATCAATATTTTTTATGCTAAGCTTGTGTATGTACTGTGATAAACTGTCTTTTGAAAATGTGTAAATATTTTCTGCAACGAGATATTGTTTCATCCTTAAACCGTTGTTTCTTATTTTTTCCCTGTATCGCTGATCAATATAAAGTGTTATAGTGCCAATAACAAACAAAGCTAAACTTGTATAAATTACTATAGTATCCATTTTAGGTAATGCCAGCAATTTTTTAATTCTCTGCATAAAAGTTACCGGAGCTACCGCAGGTTCAGCGTTTGGCACAGTTATTACGACTGGATTTGTTGGCACTGAATTTTGATCAGGCAATAATTTTTTATAGGCAATATAAATTACGGGCAGCGTTAAAGAAAACCAAAGCGGTATAGCACCCAGGCTCATTCTTTTAACCAGGTCGAAAATTTCAATTACTTTATCAAGTTTAAAATCTATATCGCCCATAAAAATTATTTTTACTTTGCTGATAGACAAAAAGAAAATAGTAAAGTATTCATTTGGAAAGTTTGCCGTTTTGTAAACTATTAGTTATGTGTAAACTATCGCACAATTACATTTATACTTTTCAACAACGTATCTCCAATTGCTGAAACTGTTCTAGTTTCTATCTTAAACCTGCCACCCGCTTTAAATGGATTGGTTGCCGTATCTGCTGCAATTTGATTTTGTGCAAATTGAAAAGGCTGATAAATAAAATTAATTACTGTGTCGAGCGGGATAATTTTAAAAAATACTTTTGCACCATCAGTTGCTACACCCCTGCCTGCATTACGCAACAGCTTTGCTGTAATATGCACAGTTTGAGAACTGTCTAGTACATAATTACTTGCCGTAAGCTGCATATCATCTGGTAATGCCATTTTAAAATTTATAGCTGTGTCAACAACATAAGTAAGTATAGAAGCTTTTACCTGAACAGCCTCGGCTTTTGTGTTGTAAAAAGATGCGGTAGCAAAACCTTGTGTGTTGGCAGCAATGGTTACCATAGTATCGCCATTGGTAAATTTTGCAGTGCCGGTTACTTTAAAAACAACAGCCCTGTTGGCAGCATCGGCCTCTGGGTTTATTTTTACTTTTATGGTACAAAGCGATGCTCCATCGGCATCAACAGTTGATGAAGATACAGTTTGAAACGAAATGATATCGCCTATTTGAGGGCCGAGGGGGTTTTGCTGGGAATAGAGATCGTCTTGCTTTTCGCAGGAAGCAAAAAGCAAAAAAGTAAAAGCTGTAATTATTAAAGTGTGTTTCATTTTTTTGTTTTTATTTATATTGAAAACCAGCCGACCTGTCGTCTGGCATTCCACCTTGGGCACTGAACAATGTCATTTTAATGCTTGCGGCCTTGGGACTACCTTGGGGCTGCTTAGTAATTACTACTACTGTTTCAGAAAAATCTTTATTGACATTTACTTCAAAATCTTGCTCCCACTCTACTTCAGCTTCCTCAGCAATTTCTGTACTCACAAATGCTATTTTCTGGAATGGGCTGATTTTTAACCTCACTTTTACGGGGTTATCAGCAGCCTCGGTAACAACTCCATTCCACGAAACGGTGATTTCTTTTTCGTTGCCTCCTGATTCAACCAATTGGGGGCTTATTGAAAAGCTGTTTAATTGTACACTCATAGTTTTATTGTTTAAAAATATTAGTAATGCTTCCGTTTCCAAAAGTGTTAAAAAAGCTGCTTAAATTAAAATCTATTGAAAGCGATACAAAGGGCGATGCTTTAAAAGAATAATCGTTTTTAGAACGCAGGGGGTTGCGGCTATATAGGTAATACATGTATGCCCCTCCATTTATCTTGAACCAGGGCAGCAGCCTGAATCCAAGGCCTGTAACCAGCGCATTATCTCCTATGATGCCTTTGCGCACACTGTCTTTTTGAATTGATTGTACCGACATCCCTACAAGCAACGATGTACGTGAACCAATAAAATCTAAAAAACTGGTCTTATAATTTTTTAAGGGCAGCGAAGTATCTATCGACCTGAAGTAAATATTTATACCGGCATAAGGATTTCCCCGATCTATCTGCCAAACGTAAGCATATCCCAAATCGAAAGTAACGTGCAATTTGGCCTGCTCTACCAGCGACTCGGAATTGGTAGAGCCAATGGTGCCCTGCATAAAAGTATTAACTGCCGCAACACGTGCCACTTCATCGGTAAATGCTTCTATTGCATCCATGGCTGTTTGTAAATCGATGGCAAGGTTATTTTTTATGTTGGTAAAAATTATTGAATCATTGGCAGGCATCAATTCACCGTCTTTAGTAAAGGCTTCATTTGCTTTTTTTATTAAGTTTTTATATTGATTGCTGGCGGTTGTTAAATCTACCCAGATAAAATTGTTGAGCATACCTTCTAATTCAACATGCCTTTTTTTTGCTTCTTTTAGTAACTCGTCGTCGCTTTTTTTGAGCGATGTTTCTATATATAACTGAATGCCCATAAGTTGCTGTGCAATCTTCCTTTCAAGCGCTTCCTTAGCCTCATTTGTAAATTTTATTGCCCTGGCAGCTTTTATAAATTGTATTACATTGTAACGTGCCACTGCTATATAACCACTGTATGATTTATTGAGCAACAGGCTATCGATATATAAAACACTATTAAGCTGGTTAATAAAGCCTTTATAAACTGAACCGGTTTCTGTTACTTTTGGCCAGTTTGTGGCTGCGGCATTGTTTTGTATGGCTGTATGTCTTTGTGAAACCTGATCTATTATGTTTTTGGTTTTTTTAGTCAATGCTTCTTCAACCCTCTGAGTTGCTTTGTTTTTAATAACATTGCTTATATTTTGTACGGCTATTAAAGATTCGGACAGGTTGTGGAGCTGCGAAACATAATTTAATTCGTTAACCACATAATTGGGGTGTTTGGCTTTAATAACCTGATGCGCCATGTTTTGGAGCTTTATACTGTTTTGGTCCCAATTTTCGGTACTGGCATCTGGGTTGTAAATATTTTCTTTTACTAGCTGGTTTATTAAATTTTTGTAGCCCTTGTCAGTTTTTATCTCTTTTACCAAAGCTTCGGTTTCGGCTTCAGTCAAATCACGCCGGATAAAACATTTTACTTCTATCAGGTATTTACTTTCGGGTTTTAAGTAAAAGGGCACTGCAAGGGTGTGAAATGTATCGCTAAAATCCTTACCCTTGACCATTCTATCAAGCAAAAATTGAAATGTTTCTATACCATCTGGCTTCCATTTAATGGCATCCTTGTATGTTATTATTTTCCAATCTGGTAAACCTTTATCTTTTTTCCATTTGGATATTTTATAATAATTTTTTTTAGGCACTTCTATAAGCTGTACTCTTACTGAATCTGCATTTTTGTCAATATTGGTAAGCTTTAAATTAAACGGCTGGTCAAAGGGCAGCAAGCCTGTAAATATGCCTGTGCCTACATTGTATTCAAGCGTTTTTACACTTTGTGAAAAAGCAGCTACTCCAAAAAACATACTTATAATTATCAGCAGTGATATTCTCATAAATAATTAATTTTCGCCTACTCTCCAAACCCGTTTTCGGCATACCGGTTTAAGGCAATGAAATTTTCATTAATCCTAAAAAAATCATATCACAAAAAAAACAAACCCCTCAACCTAAGTCAAGGGTTTATTAACGGAAAAACAAAAGGGTGAAAAAACGGTAAGTGATTTTTAAGCTGGGAGTATGGTTATTTGTGTGCCACTGCCGGGTGCAGATGTAAGTGCCACTTTATATTTTATTTGCCCGGCACGGTACTGCATATTTTTAAGGCCGTAACCTTTTATAACTTCATCGGCATTAAAGCCTTTGCCGTTATCGGCTACCGCTATCTGTATTTTTTTTGCGCTGGCGGTAATATCAACATTTATTTTTGTGGCGCCTGAGTATTTTATGCTGTTGTTAATGGCTTCTTTACAAATTAAAAACAGGTTGCGTTTTTCTTCTTTGGTAAGCTGGCGATTGTTTACATCGCTACTGGCTTTTATTGTGGCTTCCATATTACTGGCTGCAGCTACGGGTATTGCAAATTGTTTAAGCCGGGTTATTAATTCATCTACCGTATCTAAAGAATCATCCAGCACCCAAATCATATCCCGCAGGCTCATGGTGGCTTCAGTTAAATTATCTTTTACCTGCTGCAGGCTTTCGGCCTGCTTAATACCGCCTATGGCGAGGTTTGTAAATATTTTTACGCTGTTGAGGGTGCTGCCTAAATCATCGTGCAGGTCGGTGGCTATGTTTTTGCGTATTTCGTGTTGCCTTTCTATCTGGCGTATGCGGTACTTATACAAAGCATAAAGCATTGCAGCAGCAGATAATGCTATCAGCAAATAAAACCACCAGGTTTGGTACCATTTGGGTTTAATATAAACAGTTATTTGCAAGGCATCGTTTACATAAATACCATTGGGCGTGCGGTAACCTATGGATATATGGTAAGTACCATAACCTAATGCATTTAAAATAATACTGTTTGCATTGCCTGCATCAATATAGCTTTTATGTATGCCTTCAATTTTATAGCTGAATTTTATTTTATGGTTTTCGGTAAAGGTTAAGGCTGTTAAAAAAATTTCTACACTATTGGTGCCAGTGGGTAAATCCAGTTTATCCCATTTTAATTTTCTTATGCTGTACTTTTTGTTATCAACAAAGTACTCTACGTAATGTATAAATACAGGAAAATTATTGTTGTTGTTTTTTTTCTTTTTTATGTCAACTGCCGTAAAGCCGTTAATTCCGCCAAACAATAATTTATCATCAAAAATCAAACTTCCTTTTTCATCAAAGGAATTATCCTGCAGGCCATCTTCATAAAAAAAATTAGAACAAAGTTTTGTAAAATGATTTACCCTTGATAAACCCATGTTGGTGCTAACCCAAAACACGCTGTCGTTTTCGGGAAGTATGCTGTAAACACTGTTATTACAAAGACCGTTTTGCTCATTTATAAATTGCCATGTTTTGCTTTTTTTATCATATCCACAAAGCCCTGCACCATAGCTGGCAAACCAGAGTGTTTTTCCATCATCGAACATGTCAAAATATAGACTGGCGTGAGGGGCGTTTTTATTGTTCTTAAAATACAGTATTTCTACAACCGTATCTTTTGCCATATTAAATTTTGAAAGGGTGGCATCTGATAAAACCCACAAAAAACCTTCCCTGTCTGTTTTAATGTTTCTGATATGGCCCTCAGTTAAGCCACCACTTATTAATGTGCCCGCTTTAAATTGTGTTATCGTATGCTTTTGTTTATCCCATTTAACCAGCCCCTCTCTTTCTTCGCTTGCCCAATACCAGGTATCGCCTCTGCGATAGGCATTATTAAAGTAATTATTGCGGCAAACATTCCATTCCGGATATTTTTGCAGCAACCTCTGTTGCGAAATTTGTTTACTCACCGGTTCATAAGCATACATTCCTTTATCGGCAGATATTATCCAACAATCGTCTTCAATTTTTTCAATATGATGTATAAGCCCTAAAGTGTTGGAGCCAGGTATTCGTTTTGTAACGCCTGTTTCAATGATGGTAATGTATAGCCCATCTGTACCGGTACAAAAAATTTCTGTTTTATTTT
Organism: Ferruginibacter sp.; assembly: GCA_043756235.1. Classification (GTDB taxonomy): domain Bacteria; phylum Bacteroidota; class Bacteroidia; order Chitinophagales; family Chitinophagaceae; genus Ferruginibacter. The sequence continues at coordinate 7,895 of JAYURK010000075.1, forward strand.
TTGCAACCAACGAATAAATATGTTCCATAAAATCGCTGCCTTCCTTATCCCCAGAGTAGCTTTTAAAGGGATGCCCTTTTAAACTTACCATCTGCAGTACATTAAAAGTGCTTATCCATAAATTATCCTGATCGTCTATCATTAAATGATTAATGTAATTGTCTTTAAGCCAGTTTGTTTTTCTTTTATCTGCTTTAAATATTTCAGTTTGCTGCGTGGCGGTGTTAAAATAAACAATACCTGCGTTGGTACCTATCCACAAACCGTTGTTTTTATCGTATGCAACTGAGGTGGTTAGCAGGTTTTGTAAAGTGGTGGGTGTATATTTTGTAACGGTTTGCCATTTTTTATTTGACATTACCCCTTTAATAATTGCTGTATTGGTAATTGCAAAAGCAGTATCACCATTGCGGTAAATATCATTTACAGCCATGCCTGCAAATGAATTATTGTGTAGTGTAATAAAATCGGTTTGTTGTAAAGTTTTTGTATTAAAAAATAAAACGCCATAATTAATTACACCAACCGCTACGCAGCTATCAGATACTTCCTTTATAAAACTTACATTAATTGCTTCTGCCTGGTTCGGCAACTTATTCAGAACTGTAAATATTTTATCAGCTTTTCTTTTAAAAGCCAGATATCCCTTACCTCCCAGCCAAAGGTTAAGTTTTTTATCTACACAAATTTTTTCAATCCAGTAATTGGGCAGTTTGTGAGCGGGGTAATCATCGCCAATATAATTTACCTGCCAGGTGGCTGCATCTATAATATCAATGCCATGGTAATAGTCGGCTGTGTAAACTTGGTTATCTGCACCAATTACTACATCAGCAAATGCATTTCCCATGGTGCTGTTGGTATTGCCTGTATTATTTTTTATAACTTCAAACCCTTTGCCGTTAAACCTAAAAAGTCCATCCTGAGTGGCTATCCAAATAAATCCATAAGCATCCTGGCTGGTTTTAAAAATATTGTAAGAGTTTAAACCCTGGGCAAAAGAGTAGGTTTTAAACAGCAGATTAACCTGAGCTGGAGACTGGTAAAAAAGAATAAGCAGTAAAATACAGTTAAAACACCTTTTTTTCATTGCTACATTTAAACTTAAATTTATAGAAAAAAAAGATGAATAACTGGACAATCATTTTTTTAGTTAGTGCAGAGAGCAATCTTATATCTGAATCTGTAAAAGCAGTAGAAGAGATTTATAAAGCAAATCATTGCGATTCTGTGAAGTTTTTAATAATTTTTGATGGTGTTGAATTTGGTAAATTTTCTGCGTCATTTGCAAAACCTTCTTTGTATGAAGTAAGTAACGATAATGGTTTTTTTATTGACAAACCGGTTTATACTCACCCGTCAGATAATTTGGCAAAAAAAGATACTTTGATTGATTTGCTACAATATGCTAAAATTAACTATGAAGCTAAAAACTATGGCATTATTTACAAGGGTCATGGAGGATCAGGAGAAGGTGATATTGCATCTGGGGTATATATTGAAAAACTGTTTAAAATTCCGCCCGGTGTTAATTTAGAAAATGAAGAAGAAATAAAAGCTTTTTTAAAGGGCAAAATCTCTAAAGATCTGGAATACGAAAGTAATTACATGTATGGCGGCTTTTCACGCAGCAAAGTTTTTGAAAACATGGTAATGATGATTTTAAAAAGAAAAACTAATGAAGCCTCATATTGCCTTACATACAAGGCAATGGCTGACTGTATTAAAGAAGTGTTTAAGAAAAAAATTGGTTTTGTTTGCCTTGATTGTTGTTGGGGCCAGCAAATAGAAAATGCTTTTACTTTTGGAGAAGTAGCCGAAAACTTTATAGCTTCTGTTGATGAATCGCCTGCCTTGGGAATAGGATATACTGAGCTTTGTAAAAAAATTGTGGAAAGGCCACATATCATACCCGAAGAAATTGCAAATATGATTGTTGCGGTTTATTATTTTAGAAATTACGATGACTATGATTCACCAATTGCCGAATTTAATCAAATGGGTGTATCAATGACCAATATAAGTACCAGGCTGTTATTTAAAGACCCGAAGCAACCCGGAGGGAGCTTTGAAGAAATAATGAGAGAATTTTGCGATTACTTAATTGATAATATGGCAAAACTACATTCCATAATTATGCAGGCCCGAAAAAAATGCAAGGATTACACTTATGCCAATACCGAAGAGTTAGATCCGGAAAACATTCACTACGCAGTATTCAATATTGATTTGCAGTGGTTTTTAACTAACCTTAAGTTTTATAACAAAGAAAAGGATACCCAGTTAGACAGTTTAATTACCAATTTGCTGGTTAATATTCAATATAACCTCATAGTGGGATTTTTGGGAAGCAATTATAAAAAAACCGTTTTGGGTGGCAGCACTTCCTTCACTGGTGGTAACGGACTTGGCATTTTGTTTCCAATATCAAAAGTACAGGCAGAAGCTTATGATTCTCTCTATACACAAACAGATGTGGTTTTTTACAAAAAAACAAACTGGGATAAAGTTTTACATAGTTATTATGATGCCTTGGGTACAATTCTTAATACAGATAATGTAAAGAGTTTGTGGGCTTCTTACAATACAGATAATTTTTCATTTCCTCTATTCAAACAAGAGGATCAAAACACAAAGAGTCTGCCCGATTTAGCAGAATTTACTTACAACAAGTACAAACATGAAATTACAGACGATGCTTTAAAAAATGATGCAGACTCAAATTGGGGAAAAATTGTATGGGAGTAATTTTAAACTATTTTCTACATAACTCTGATCACAATCTTAAGTTTACCGCTGCTTACAAATAAATTACAGCTCTAAATCAGGCTTATCACAATCAATGCATAATCGTAATTATTACACCAAAAAAAGGATAAGAAGGTGGACAGGAAGCAAATCACCAGGTATGGAAAATTTTGGCCAAATATTATAATTATCTTGTACTTAAAATCAAGTAGGTTTATAATTATGGCGAATTATGCCCTAGCATGTGGGGCAACCGATTATAAATTTTTAGAAGTATGACTTTTACCCAAAACCACATAGTAGAATTTTTAATCTTGGTAACCAGCATAATTTTTTGGAAAAACATTAAAAATGGCAAATTATGCTGGCTACCTTTATTTTTATTATTTATTTTAGCGATTGAACTAATCGGCAATTATTATAAAAGGGTACATTTTGCCAATACGAGGCTACATAATTTTACCATACCGGTGGAATATCTCTTTTATTTTTTTTTAGTCTGGTTGCATGGCAATAAACATTTAAAAATACTTTCCAAATATTGTGCTTTGATGCTGGCTGGGATGGCCTTGTTTTATTTTATTCCATTGCCGCTTATTGTTCTGCACACTAATATTTTGCTTGGGGGCCAGATTTTCGTAATTATTTCTTTATTTATTTATTTATTTGAGCAGTTCCAAGACGTAGAAGAAGAACCTCTGCTTTACAGTTATTTCTTCTGGCTATCTGCCGGGTTGTTTTTGTTTAACCGTGGTGATTCTGCTTACTTCTTTCTTTACCCAATAATTAATGATAATAATTGGGACAAAGCAGATTTTTTATTTAGTACTATAAATCACAGTTTATTATTACTACTTTATCTTTCCTATATTATTTCAATTATTGTTCACCAAAAATACTAGAGCAGTAATGCCAGATAATATTAAATACTATTTTATAAGTTTTGTTATTGCATTTTTGTTATTGGGATTTTTTATTTTATTACTTGCCGCATTATACTCAAAAAAGCAGCAAAAGTATAAAAATGAAAAGATTAAAATGAAAACACAATTTCAACAGGAGCTCCTGCAAACCCAACTGGAAATTCAGGAGCAAACCCTAAAAACCATCAGCGAAGAAATACACGATAACGTGGGGCAAATTTTAAGCCTTGCTAAACTACATTTAAATACCGTTGGTTTAATTGCCGATGAGCAGATACAGTTTAAAAAGACAGCACCCGGCACCTGGTAAGCAAGGCTATTTGCGATTTGAGGGATCTTAGCCGAAGCCTGCATGGCGAAAAAATTGGCGAAATTGGCTTCCAGGCGTCTTTGGTTAATGAACTTAAAATTATACAAAACACCCAGCAGTTAAAAACCCAACTAGATATTACCGGGGAGGTGTGCAAGCAAAACCCGCAGGCAGAAATCATACTATTTCGCATTGTGCAGGAAGCCTTGCATAACGCCGTTAAACATTCAAATGCGGCCAACATAAAAGTGCTTATGAATTATAGTGCAACAGATTTTACTTTAACCGTCAATGATGATGGAAGTGGTTTTTTAACTGATCAGTTACTTACTTCGCAGACTGGTATTGGTTTAAAAAATATGCAAAACAGGGCTGCATTAATTGGAGGCAAATTTTCTTTACAGTCATCCAAAAATAACGGAACTTCCATTTCAATTCAAGTGCCAAATCTTAAACCTTAAATTTTTTAAACCCTACCAATGGCAAATATAGTTTTAACAGATGATCACAGCCTGCTTCGTAAAGGTCTTGCCGAACTTGTAAAAAGCCTGGGACATACCGTTTTGTTTGAAGCAGATAATGGAAAAGATTTTATGCATAAGTTAGAAAAAAACAATCTGCCTGAGTTGGTTTTAATGGATATTAATATGCCCGAAATGGATGGATACGAAACCACCAGTTGGCTTAAAACCAATCATCCTGAAGTAAAAGTATTAGCCCTTAGTATGTACGATAACGAAAATTCCATCATCCGCATGTTAAAGAGTGGCGCCAAAGGTTATATTTTAAAAGACAGTGAACCGGTTGAATTAAAAGCAGCCATAGATGCCATACTTACCAAAGGATATTATTACAGCGATTTGGTAAGCGGCAAACTGATACATGCCATAAATAAAATTGAAGATGAAGGCAACGAGGTAAATACTTTAAATAACCTTAACGAAAGGGAAACCGATTTTTTAAAATACGCCTGCACCGAAATGACGTACAAAGAAATTGCTGATAAAATGTTTTTAAGTCCGCGTACTATTGATGGCTACCGTGATGTGTTGTTTGAAAAACTGCATGTGAAAACAAGGGTGGGTTTGGTGATTTATGCCATTAAGAATGGGGTGGTGAGTGTGTGAGGGGTGAGAGGTAAATGGTGAATGGTGAATATTAAATATCGAATGTGGGAATTTTGCACGCTGAGTGTCATGTTGTTTATTTAAGCAAATTGGTTTTACCCTGCGTCCTCTGCTCCTCTGCGTGGAATATTTGCTCGCTGAGGGGCAGAGAGCGCTGAGAAAATATAGTATAAAGCTTCTGCATGCAAATTACTTCTTAATTAAAAATATTATTGAGTTTACCCTGCGTCCTCCGCTCCTCTGCGTGGAATTTTGGTACGCTGAGGGGCAGAGTGCGCTGAGAAAATATAGTATAAAGCTTCTGTATGCAAAATACTTCTTAATTAAAAATATTATTGAGTTTACCCTGCGTCCTCTGTTCCTCTGCGTGGAATTTTGGTAAGCTGAGGGGCAGAGTGCGCTGAGAAAATATAGTATAAAGCTTCTGCATGCAAAATACTTCTTCATTAAAAATATTATTGAGTTTACCCTGCGTCCTCCGCTCCTCTGCGTGCAAATTTATCCGCTTCTTAAATTCGCTGCGGGCAAATATTTTTGTAAATAAAATGGGCCAACAAAATTGTCGGCCCATTCGTAAATCAGTAATTATTTTTTATTAATTTATCCTCATGGTTTGCGTGTGCTCATTTAAAGTAACGGTATAAGTGCCGGCTGTAGCTGGAGTTTTAAAATTATTGCCGCCTTCCCATTTAATACCACGGTTTGCACCTACTGCCTGGCTGCCGCCGCTGTTATCTTCATAATCAAAAGCGCCCCAGTTATTACCTGCTAAAAATTTAATGTCCTTATTAGCTTTTAGTGCAATAGTGATTGTCCATACACCATTACCACTGTAGGTCATTTGTGGTGATGTTGGTGGATCCCAGTCATTAACGCCGGCCTGATTCATACCGTCGCCCACTAAACGCATTTCGGCTGCAGGGCTGGTAAAGTATTTTACATTATTTACATCACGGCCATCCCAAATTATTCTGCTGCGTACAGGCGAATTAGTAATGTCGGCAAAATTGCTGCCGTTTACTTCAAGCGTACTGCCATCGCCACCGGCTGTGCCGTAACTTCTTGTTTCATCAACTGCTTTGCTGCCATTATCCCATGCATTGTTATCAATTAATTTCCAACCCTGGTTGGCAACAAAAGTATTAATGCCTACAAACAAATTAGTACCGGCATTACCCATTGCATAAGTGGGAAACACATTTGGTGGGTTCCATCCTGCGCCTGTTGCACCACCTACAAAACCCATTCTTCCTTCACGAATATCATATTTTAAAGTAGTGCGGTTTACTGTTATTCTGTAAAAACCAGCAGTGGTTACTTTTAAATTGGTACCGCTGTTTTGCGCAAGGTTACCACCGCTGCCACCATAGTTAACGTCCCAGCTGCGGCCGGTGGTTACTTTAAACTCGGCATTAGCAGGTAAAAACAGGTAGATGTAATACATGTCGTTAAATACACCTGCACGTAAATCTCTTATCAATTCCGGTGCGGTTGGGGGATCCCAATCGTTACCATTGCCTGTTGCAGATTGATAACCGCCGGGTAAATACATTCTCAAAATTGGCAAATAACTTTTGATGCTTACATTTACCACATTGGAATATACAATGGCGCCCAATGCCGTAACAGCTTTTATACGGTACTCCACTGTACCGGTATTACCACCTGGTATACCCGAAGTTAAAGCCGTAGCATTCATTTCTCCCTGTGTTAATCCTTTGGTTAAAACAGCTGGACCTGCAGCAATTTCTAAAGGCGCCACAAAGTTTTTACCTGCAGAATCGTATTGTATTGTATAAGTTACAATACCACCATAACTTTTAAAAGATGAAGTCCAGTTAAAGATGTTTGATGGTAAGGCTGCATTGGCCAAACTTAGTGTAACCGAAGTGTTAGCACTTGTTAATGCAGAAGGATCGGCAAAAGGGGTAACACTAACTTTAACAACGTTACTCGTGTACCTTTCGTTATTGTTACTAAAAGAAGATATTAAACGTACATCAATGGATTGTGCAACATTTAATTTAAATCCTAAGTTTAGTAAGATGCCGTTTAAGTCTCTGCCAGTAAGCGTAGTGTTTAAAAGGCCGGTAACCGTTTTAGTATTTTTGTTGGCAAAGTTTTTTCCGGTACTGTCTATTTCTAAAATATATTTTGTGGTAGCAGAATCTGCAGAATACCTGGGATTACTCCACGAAAAAGTTACCACTGTTTTATTAGAATCGGCAAGTGTTGGTACAACTGCAGCGTTTGAGCTGGCTAATACCGGCGATACACCTAACTGGTACACCGGTAATGCTTCAACTTTTTTAAGGTTGTCTATTTTATTACAAGCTGTAAAAAAAGCCGTTACAGCCAGTACAGCTAAAAATATTTTTAAAAGATGTTTCATTATAAATGTTTTAAAGTTTTTAATTTACCGTAAAGCAACCTTGTTATTCAACTGTATATTTCCCGGTTTTAAAATCTACTGTTATTTTATACGATTTTGTAACAGCAGGTGCTTTTATATCTCCCCCATCAGGTTTAAAATTGTCGCCATTTACATTGTTGGCATTATTGCCGCCGGTAAATCCGTACTTGTTACTCCAGTCTCCATAAACAGGCACAAACAACATGGAGTTATTAGCACTTAGCACTATAGTCAATTCAAATTTTGAGGCACTCACTTTAGTAAAGCGCTGGTTTACATTTTCTGGATCGCCACCACCCATCCAGCTTGCAGGTGATGCACTGCCGGTGATATATAATTTTGCTGGTACCGGAAACACCACATCTAAATAAGGTGTAATAATAATTTTTACCACATTTGAATATAAAGGCACGTTGGAATTAATGATGTTAGCTTTTATACGTATCTCCATGTTATGCGGCATATTTTCCAGCAAACCCATTCCCAGTAATAAGGTATTTAAATCTTTTACTGTTATGGCAGTTGCCAATTCTTTAGGAATGGATAACTCTCCAATTTTAGGATTGGTAAAATTTGCGCCGGTTGTATCAAATTGTAAAGTGTAAGCAACATCGTGTGAGCTTGGCCCTGTGTTAAACTGGTAGTTTGGATTTGTCCACGTAAAACTTAATGCCTGGTTATCTTTATTAGCAATTAATAAAACCAATGGTGCTGTAGAAGATGCTTTAAGCACCGGTGGTGTGCCGCCTTCAAAATAATTTTTATTTTCATCTTTTTTGCAGGATGCAAATGATATCACCAGTGTGGTTAAGAAAAAAATTTGTTTGAGTATATTTTTCATTTTAAAAATTTTAACAGTTAAAAATTAATAACCGGTGTTTTGAGTAAGGTTAGGGTTGGTGGTTCTGTTTGTTGTGGGTACAGGAAAAATATTGTACTTGCTGTCAACAGAAGTACCAGATGCTACTC
>JAYURK010000076.1:0-16220 GCA_043756235.1 Ferruginibacter sp.
TATCCGGGCTTTTGCCTAAAATATCCGGAAATACAAACTGCAGCAGACTTTACACTTTTAAAAAGAAATTTGGCTAATGATACATTGGTGGAAGGCCAATATAACATTTACACTATAAAATTAATTATACACAATAGTTATTATGAAATTTTTATTTTTTGCCCTCCTCTTATTAAGTAATACTGTTGCCCTGTCCCAACAATTGATTACTTCCCCCACAGTAAAACAACTTGCTGCAGGCACAAACCATAGTATGGCTTTGTTGATCGACGGAACCATTTGGGCCTGGGGCAAAAACAGCAGTGGGCAATTAGGCGATAGCTCCACTAAAAATAGTTACATGCCTGTTAAAATTGGTACCGATAACAACTGGAGCAGAATTACTGCAGGCAACAATTTTAGCCACGCCGTAAAAAAAGATGGTACGCTTTGGGGATGGGGAACTAACAAAGTGGGTCAGTTAGGTATTAGTACAGCCAACTTAATTTACGATTATACAATGCCTGTACAAATTGGTACAGATAAAGACTGGCTTTTAGTTTCATCAGGTATTTCTTTTACAGTTGGTTTAAAAAAAGATGGCACCATTTGGGCATGGGGGAACAGGATGAACAACCTGCAAGACCAGGAAGTTAACCTATACCAACCCGTAAAATTAACCGGTGATGATAACAGCAACTGGGTAACTATTGCCGCAGGCGATGATTTTTTAATAGCGCAAAAAAAAGATGGCACCATTTGGACAAGGGGTGTAATAAATGATTTGCTGCATAACTACGGTGGCAAAAATGTATTTTATAAAGTGAGTGGTGATACTGACTGGATAAATTTTGATGCAGGCAAACAACATGTGGTAGCCATAAAAAAAGACGGCAGCCTTTGGGGCTGGGGCAAAAACGAAGTAGGGCAATTAGGCAATGGTAGTAATAGCAATGCTAAAAAACCGGTAAAAATTATAAGATTAAATGACTGGCAAACTGTTACTGCTGCAGGTAATTATACCATTGCATTAAAAAAAGATGGTTCTGTATGGTATTGGGGACAACCCTTTTTTATGAAAGATAAAGCCAAATACAGCACCAACCCAAAGCCATTTGATGCCGCTGTAAAATACAAATGTATTGCTGCCGCAACGGAAAGATTATTATTAAGTTTAGCTGAAGAAAAAATGCAGGGCGTAGTGGAGAGTTATGAGTTGGGGTATGGGCAGGAAAAGACGATTAAATTATTTATTAAAACAACGGGTAAATAAATAAGATTAAACCAACAAAATTTTAAAAATATATAATGAAAAAAATATTACCGTTATTATTGCTAACAGTATTTGCAGTTACAACCAAAGCACAAACGGATGAGGCAATGCTGAAATGGTTGAATGGCCATGTCCCCGCTATCAATTTGGCAAAGAGTGAAAGTAACGGAGAAATACAAGGGTCGGGCATAAAGGATAAGCGGGCAATTCAGGAACTTAAATTCACCAAATTTGGGGTAGAAACTATAGGTTCTTTAGCATATCAGAAAGTTAACATGGTTAGGCGCAATTTTTTAAAAGCTACAACAGATAATGATCTGTTGGTGCTGCAAGACAGGGGTAACAATACTGTTAGTTTACATATTGCGGATGTAGCCGTTCGGGAAAAATACAAAGAGGTTTTTACCAGGTTTGCCTATACCCGTTTAAATACAAACGAAGCTGACCTGCCGATAGAAGACATGGATAAAGTAGATAGTAAAGCTGTATTCCCTGGCGGGAAAGATAGCTGGATACGATTTGTGGAAAAGTATTTTTATATGGCTCCTGCTATTAAATATAAAGTGCCTTCCGGATCCTACGAAGGAATGATTGGTTTTGTAGTTACCAAAGACAGCATAATAAAAGATTTTAAAAAAATAGGTAATAGCCCAAAAGGGATACATGAGGTAATGTTATATTTAGCATCAAAGATGACCCGCTGGGTACCTGCAACATTAAATGGAAAAAATGTAAGCTCAGTTGCTACCATCAAAGTAACCATCAAAGTACCTGTTTTAACAAATTCGATGGAAGATCAAATGGAGAAGGATGAGGCTTTAAAATACCAGGACATAAATTTTAATACCCCAAATTATGAAAATGGCAATCCCGGGTATCTTGGCCTTATACCGTTGAACCTTGAGGATAATAAAACGCCTGACCCAACAAAAAAAGATAACGCTGTAAAGGAACCTATAAGTAAGAACCCTGAAATTACCACAGATATAAAATTTGAAAAGTGGATCACAGAACCTGTTGGTTATTTCAATTCAATCGGGCCATTTAATGAAGGGTTGGCAAGGGTTTATTATGAAAATGCTGAAGGAATAACAAAATATGGATTTATTAATAAGAATGGAAAACTGGCTGTTCCTTTGAAATATGAAAGGGCTGGTAGTTTTTCTCATGGGCTGGCGATGGTTTCTCAAAACGATAAATTTGGATTTATTGATACTACAGGAAAACTGGCGATTCCTCTAATTTGGGATTATGCCAGCGATTTTTCAGATGGTGTTGCACTTGTTATCAAAGGGAAGGGTCACGGCTATATAGATACAAAAGGTAAAGTTGTTATTCCTGTAAATCTTCGTCTTGCCTATGATTTCAATGATGGGCTAGCAATATTTTTTGATAAAAACGATAAATATGGCTTTATTGATAAAGCAGGAAATACAGTTATTGAAACAAAGTATTATAGTGTCAATAAGTTTTCGGAAGGGTTGGCAAAATTAAAACTAGAACTGGGTAAACCTTCTGCCTATATTGATAAAACTGGCAAACTAATAACTGATTTTATTTACGAAGCTTCCAGTGATTTTTTGGAAGGATTAGCTTGCGTAAGCTTAGATGGCCGAACCTATGGCTTTATTGATACAAAGGGAGAAGTAGCAATACCATTTAAATACAATTATGCATATCCTTTTAGAGACGGGGTATCACAGGTAAAACTAAATGGAAAATGGGGGATGATTAATCGGCAAGGAAAATTAGTTATTCCTTGCATTTATGATGAACTTACGGGTTTTCAGGAAGGTTTGGCACAAATTACAGTTAATGGCCAGAAAGGGTTTATCAATGAGGAAGGTACTGTAGTTGTAAAGCCAACCTATGATGAAGCCGGATTTTGCCACGGAGGTTTAATAGCCACAGCTACTAATGGCAAGTGGCTTTATATTGATAATAAGGGACATACCGCAATTCATGAGATTTACGATTATGCATTAGATTTTGTAGGAGGTTTAGCCAGGGTAGAAAAGAATGGGAAAACTTTTATCATAGACAAGACAGGAAAAAAATGGGTAGCTAAAAAATAAAAAGGGAGAATTAATAAAATAAAAATGAATAGTAAAATTTAAAATGAAAAAAACATCGCTAAAATTAATTGGTTGCGTTGCATTAGTGCTTTGCTTTTCATTCAGCATTAAAGCACAGCTACCAATAAAAAATTCTGCTTTAACTGGTGAATGGAAGCTTATTACACTAAATGGTGAATATGAGAGCTATTCCTATGATTGTGAAAAAAAGAAATTTCACATGAGTTATGATATGCTTTTGGGGTTGGGTGAAAAAAAAGCTGACATTTTTGAAAAAAATACTATTAAAGAAGCTGAACAATCCTTTTTGAAAGTAAAAACAAACGGCGATTACGAATTAAAACTCGGTATGGATAGTATTGAAAAAGGAATATGGAAAGCGGAAGCGGAAGAAAAATCTGAGGAAGGCTTTATTCCGGATCGGTTTGGTTATTTAGTCTTTACTTCTGGTTCAGATACCTTTGATGCCTTAATTGGAATTGAAGGGCAACAGCTTTTGCTTGCAATTACAGTTCGTTCAAAAGGAGGAGGAGGCTTAAGCCAAACATCCATTTTTAGAAAATATTTTAAAGGAAATGCTTTTAAATAAGCTCCAAGTACTAGCTTTAAACCACCGTTGCAGATCTTATTCATTGAATGTAGCGTTTTTGAAATGCTTTTATAGTTACTTAGTATTCTATTTATTATTGGTAAGAAGCTGAACAAAAATTTTAAGTTGTACAACAAATCTTATTTAGGAAAATATGATGAAAACATTATTTACTTACCTAGTCTTCTTTTTACTGGCTCCAACAGTAACTACAGCCCAAACAAAACAAAAAGCCGAAAAGGATTTTGTAAACCAGCTAAACAGTATTTTAAAAAACTCTAAAGATGAAGATTGGCAACCTGGTGGCAAAATGACCATTGACTCTGCATTTGCAATAAATAAAGCAGGCATTTTATCATTAACTGTTCGCTATACGGATGAGGATTCTTCTTTTGTAACAGCAAGAATGATAGCACCGGTTAATAAAATATGGAGGATAGCTTACGATCTTTACCTGATACTGGAATTTACAAATGATGAAGTAACGGTGTTTACATCTGCAAAAAACAACAATGAGTTACCAGAGACCCTTAAAACTAATTATTTTCATATTGGTGCACCTTTGCCGGAAGATATTAAGCACCAGAAAAAACTACAGAAACTACTGGACAAGCTATTGATTTTTTATAAAAATTAATCCTGGCTTAATATTCCTCTTCAAAAATATATGGAATTTAAATTAGGCAAAGCTGCAATTGGGCAGCAACTTCTTTAGCAATAACGCTTTATTTTTTTATAGTTGCGGTATCATCATCCGAAAATAATATTTTGGCAAGATTGGTAAGGGCTTTGAATTGTAAAATTACCTCAACGAATGGTTTTATTTGTCACCCTAAATGAGTATTTTCTATTGTTAAGGCTTACTGTATATTTCAGTTTTATAACTGATGAAATCTGTTGCCAGCAAGATATTTTAGAAACAGCATTTTTTTTTTAATTGGTTTAATCCTGATCGTTTCAGTAAACACAATCAATTTAAACCGGAACCACTTGCGGCCATTGCAGAAAAAGCCTCAAGGGTACAATTTAATTATCCGGGTTTTTGTTTAAATACCCCGAAATAAAGATAGCTGCCAGTCTTTCTAATTAAAAAATTTGGGGATGATATTTTTATTAACAATATTACAAACCAGCGAAGCCGAAAACTGCATTTTGAAAGAGTAGGCAAAAATTATTTATTATGAAAAAAATATTTTTCATTCTATTCATTTCAATTTTAATTTTTTCGTGTAAAAAAGAAGAGGAACAACCAGTACCCGAAGCAGAAGTAAAACTCAAAGAAATTACAGCAAAAATAGAGTTGCCAACGGGCTCATCTATTAATGCCAATGATTTAAAAGTATCAACAATTTTAACTGAAAATGCTCCAGTTGTAAACGCTAATGCTAAAGTGCAAACTTTTGATGCTGATGCAATAGAATTGGCATTTGCCACAAATGCTCAGGGAAAAATGGTGCTTTTAAGTTATTTTGATCCCATTGATGGTGGGGCAATACAATTAAATTTGGACAATACTGCAATTGCACTTGTAATGATGCACCCCTGGACTGTTGACCTTTCAGTTTCTGCTAAAAAAGAAGCAGCTGCTTACATAAAAGGCTTACCAGAATATGAAGCATTAAAACAATCAATTAAAAATAGTATAAATGCAGGCGATATTGATCCATTAGCAACTTCGGATGTAGTGGCCAAATTAATCGTTACACAAAAAATGCTATTTCGAATCTCGGAATATAAAGAACCACTTCAATTTGACATTGACGCCTCTAAAATAACTATAGAAAATAAAGTTAGTAGCGCTGCATACAGTATAGGATTATATGGCTTAAATGGAAATTTAATTGAAAGGAAAATGGTAGATGGGTTAGGAAAATTTCAATACACCATTAATCAATTTACCAGCAATACATACATTTCTTCAGAAATTCCAAAAATTGCATTCAATACACCCACTGCCGATGGAAACTATTTGCTGAAAGCAAAAAGTGGTCTTTCATTTGATAATTCTACAGAAAACCTGGAAGCTGCCTATGAAAATTCCAAGATACTCCTCTCTAATACAATTGGAATTTTTTCTACAAAATTAAAAGCAATTGTAAGACTAAAAGCGGGGAAATGTGGAGGAGAAATTGGTGCCTTTGTGTATAATGGTACCACTGGCACTACAAGTATTGCAAACAGTTTAAAAGCTTATTCAGAAAATAACAAAAGTAAATACCTATTAGTAAAGGATGTACTTTTCTTTGTTAAAGAAAAATATGACGGTATGGTCCAACTCATTAATTCATGTTCATCAAATCCTTATAACATACAAAAATCTCCTTTTAAAACCTTCTTCAATTACCTGGATATATTAAGCAGATTAGAGAATGCATTTAATGGAGGTGCACATTTAGCCGACTGGTTACAATTTAATAAAACTATTGAAACGTGTTTTAAAAGGAGTAACAATACTATTACGCAATGCTACCCCGTTAAACTTACCGAAAATAATATTTTAAACACAGGAATGTATAATGGAAATGGTACATGTTACGGAGGACCGCTAAACGCATACTTCATCAATTTCAATTACATCGATACAGAAAAAAAGATTAAGGCCAATTTATCTAATTTAAGAATTCAATACAAATTTGAAAACAATGGCTGCTGGTCTGCCTGGGATACAACAACTGTTGCAACTACCTATTTTGCTAATTATCCATTAACATTTAATAACTCAATAATTAATGCTCCAATTGTTTTGAGTCTTGGGGGTAGCAATAGTAATTGGGTGGACGTAAATGCTTTTTTTATTGATGCGGTTACAGGAGAAAAAATTTCCAATGATGCTATTTTTAAAGTTAAACGAAATTTAAATTATCCATAAAATGCACATAGCCGGTTTGGCATATGCAAGGTTGGGCAGTTGTTTAATACTCCTGCTCAAAAATATATGGCACAGCGTTTATAGCAAAACTACAATGAGGTAACCTTTCTTTTAGCAACAGTATTTTCTCTTTAATAGCTGCAGTATCATCTGCCGAAAATAATAGTTGGGTAAGTGTAGTAAGTGCTGTTAACTGCAAAAGCCCATCAATAGTAATGCCCGTATCTTTTACATGTAAAAATTGCAGGCTGGTTATTTTATTTAAATCAGTTATGCAATCATTATCAATTTCGGTACAGCCTTTTAACCGCAATTCGTTTACATACTCCAGCTTTGTGAGCAATGCAATACTGGCATTGGTAATTTCAGTTTCATTCAGGTCCAGCATGTTTACACCCTTTACATGGGTAAGCAGGTAAGCTAATCCTTCATCATCTAAATCTGGTATTTGGCGTACGTCAAAATGATGGTGATAGGCTTCAGTGTTAACAGTTCCAAAACGTTGTTGCCAGTATTTTTTATTGCGGGGCATTATTTACTAAAAATATTTTTGCTGTAAATTTTAATAGTTCATTAATTTATTTATTACCGCTTCCAGCCTGCTGTATGCCATAAAATTTTTCTCCAGCTCTATATTAAAAGGTATGGGTGTATCTAAACTTGCACAGCGCAATACGGGTGCATCTAAATAACTAAAACAATTTTCTGCAATCCATGAGGCCACTTCGCCACCAATGCCGCCGGTGAGTGTGTCTTCGTGCAGTATCAACACTTTTCCTGTGGCTGCAACTGCTTCTTCTATGGCATCGTAATCTAATGGTAACAATGTTCTTAAATCTAAAATTTCTATACTGATGTTTTTATTTTTTACAGCATAATCCATTGCCCAATGTACACCGGCACCGTAGGTAATTATAGTAATATCATCACCATGCTGTACTGTTCTTGCTTTACCCATTTCCACTTCGTAATATTCCTGTGGTACGTGGCCGCTTACACTACGGTACAATGCTTTGTGTTCGAAATATAAAACAGGATTAGGATCATTTATTGCAGCAATCAATAAACCTTTTGCATCCATTGGTGTACTGGGATAAACCACTTTTAATCCCGGCGTATGTACAAACCATGCTTCGTTACTTTGGCTGTGAAAGGGCCCTGCACCCACGCCGCCACCTGTGGGCATACGAATTACCACATCGGCATTTTGCCCCCAGCGGTAATGAATTTTTGCAAGGTTGTTAATGATCTGGTTAAAGCCCACCGTTGCAAAATCGGCAAACTGCATTTCCATCATACTTTTATAACCTTCTAAACTTAAACCTAATGCTGCACCAACAATGGCACTTTCGCATAAAGGCGTATTACGCACTCTTGCTTTGCCAAATTCATTTACAAAACCTTCGGTAATTTTAAAAGCGCCACCATACTCTGCAATATCCTGCCCCATTAAAATTAAGTTGGGGTGTTTTTGCATACTTTGATGAAGGCCTTCTTTAATGCCGTCTACAAAACGTTTTTCGAGAGTGGTGAGTGGTGAGTCGTGAGATGGATCACCGTAAGTATATTGTTTTACTAACGCCTCACTACTCACCACTGACGGCGCATACACATCATTCAATTCCTCCTGCATATTTACCACCATTGGTTTTGCCTGGTTAGCAATTTTTAATTCGCTTTCAATATGTTCTTTTATTTCCGCTTTTATATTTTCTATTTCAGCTTTTGTTAAAATATTTTTTTCTAAAAGAAAGGCTTCATAATTTTTTACCGGATCTTTTTTTGCCCACAGGTCAAATAATTCCGGCGGTACATATTTTACGCCGCTGGCTTCTTCGTGCCCACGCATTCTAAATGTGGTGCATTCAATTAAATAAGGTTTTTGATTTTGGATGCAATAGTCTCTTACGCCTTTTACAGTATCATATACTTCTAATAAATTATTGCCGTCAATACGTATACCTTCCATGCCATAACCTTTGGCTTTATCTACTAAACTAAAACAACGGTACTGTTCATTTACCGGTGTACTTAATCCGTAGCCATTATTTTCTATAATAAAAATTACAGGCAAATCCCAAACCGCTGCTGTGTTTAATGCTTCGTGAAAATCGCCTTCACTGGTGCCGCCATCGCCACTGAATGCTACTGAAACTTTTTGTTCATCTTTTAATTTATGTGCTAAGGCCACACCATCGGCAATGGCCAATTGCGGACCTAAATGAGAAATCATGCCGCAGATAAAATGCTCCTTGCTTCCAAAATGAAAACTTCTTTCCCGTCCTTTACTGTAACCTTCTTTATTGCCCTGCCATTGCATGTATAATTTACTCAATGGCATTTTTCTTGTGGTAAAAACACCCAGGTTGCGGTGTAAGGGCATTATCCATTCATCTTGTTGTAATGCTAATGTAGCGCCAACCGAAATGGCTTCCTGCCCAATGCCACTGAACCATTTACTTATTTTTCCCTGGCGTAATAACAGCAGCATTTTTTCTTCAATCATTCTTGGTAACAGAATGGATTTATAAAAATCAATTAATGCCGTGTTGGAAATATTTTTTTTATCGAACTGCATATCGTTTTTTGAGTGGTACAAATGTAAACAAAGAAGATTTGCCTGCGGCAAAAAAGGTTGGCCCCTGATTACACGGATTTACACAGATTAATACCCGTTTTACACTCAGCAAAAGTGGTTGCCACAGAAGCACGGAAGCACAGAGATAAGAAGCGTTGTTTTATTTTTTCCGTGTTTCTGTGCCTCCGTGGCAATTTTATTTTTTTTAACAAAAATTGTTTGTGCAAATCTGTTTATAGCCGCATCTTACCCAAAACTATTGATTATGAAACTGGCTGCTAAAATTTTCTTCCCCTTATTCTCCATTGTAATTTTAATAAGTTTATTGGCGGTACATAAAAAGCCCGACTTTAAAAAACCGGTGCAACCAAAAATACAGGCAGCCATTTTGCTTGACGTTAGCGGCAGTATGGATGGGTTAATTGAACAGGCCAAAGCACAACTGTGGAATATGGTGAGCACCATGGGTAAAGCAAAATGTGCAGGTGATGTGGCCCCGCAAATTGAAATTGCCTTGTACGAATATGGCAGAACTACCAATGATGCCCAGGCTGGTTATGTAAAAAAGATAAATGGTTTTATCAGCGACCTGGATTCGTTATCGCAAAATTTATTTAGTTTAAAAACCAATGGTGGCGATGAATATTGCGGCCAGGTTATTTACAGTTCGCTTAAAGAACTGCAATGGGATGCGGCGCCGGAAAATTATAAAGTGATTTTTATTGCGGGCAACGAAGATTTTTTACAGGGCAATATTCAATACACACAATCCTGCATAGAAGCTAAGCAAAAAGGTGTAATTGTAAATACCATTTATTGCGGTGATAAAATGCAGGGCATAGCAGAGCATTGGAATTTAGCAGGCGAATGTGGCAATGGCAGCTATACCAACATTAATCAAAATGCCAAAGAAATAGAAATACCTACGCCGTACGACAGTATGATTTATGTGATGAATAATAAATTGAATGGCACCTATATCACTTATGGATATGCAGGCGTTGCATACCAGACTAAACAAGGTTCGATGGATGCTGCTAATACAGCTATGAGTAAAGAAGCGGGAATGAAAAGAATAAAAGCGAAAAGTAATGGTAAGGTTTATCAAAATGCACATTGGGATTTGGTAGATGCAAGTGTGAATGGCGACTTTAATTTTAAAACACTGGATAAAAAGAATTTGCCAGACAGTCTAAAAAATAAAAATGAGGAAGAGTTGAAAAAATTTATTTCTGTGAAAAGCAAAGAACGTTCTGCAATTCAAAATGAAATAACTACACTTAATACACAACGGGATGCTTATATAGTAACAGAAAAAGCAAAGAACGCTGCTGCAAAAAATAATTCGCCAACGCTGGAAACTGAAGTGGAAAAAATTATTAAAGAGCAGGCAAGACGGTTTAATATGAAGATTGAGTAAAGCAGTTTGCACGCTGAGGAGCAGGGGACGCTGAGAAAAAATTGCCCGGAAGACTGATGAATTAAAAGAGTTGGATTGGCCAGCTCTTTTTTTTATTAATTAAATTTAAGCGGTAGAAATTCTGACCATTCTAAACCGTTAGGTAAAATACTTCTGCTACATTCTATATGTAGTACCCGACGTTTATTGCTATTTGTAGTTTTACCAGATGAATGGAGTAGTAAAGGTTTCATAAACATAAGTCCTCCTTTTTTCACCCTGCAAATTTCCTCAGTTTCAATAGACCAATCAATATTTTCTGGCCGGTAAATGTTTTTAAGATGAGATTTTGGTATAATTTTTAAGGCCCCGTTATTTTCATCTGTTTCATCAAGATGAATTCTGATTGTAAAGTTATCCTTCAAAATATTAGTGGGTGGCTGAACAGCAAATTGATTATGTTTAGTTGTCCAAAAAGAAAACCCATCAAGATCAATTTTTTTATTTACCGAAATTGTAAGATCCTGATGCCAGCATACAAACCAATTTGATGCTTCGGGCTTATCAAAATAAATAGATTTTACAATAAAAAATTCGTTTCCGAAAATTTCTGAAATTAAGGCTTTTAATTTTTTGCTGAAGGTCACCTCTATAGCTTCGGGCACTTCTTTAAAAAATTGTCTTATGGCAAATAAATCTTTTGATTTACGGAAAGATGGATTAGATGTGTCTGTCTTTGAAATTATTTGTAACAGCTTATCAACTTCTGCATAAGAAAAAAAATTATCAATTACAGCAAATCCTTCATTATCAATTTTTTCTTTTATGCCAGACTGTTTATTCATAAATAAATCATCCTTATTATTCTAATAACCGGCCGATTTTTTTCCTTTCTCCGGAAATGCTTTACGGTGTACCAGCGAATTAAAGAACGATAACAGTATACTGAACAATAATGCATACCAAAAATTTTCTACTTTAAAGCCCCCAACAAAATGATCGTCTATTAAAATAATGCAGGCATTAATTACAAACAAAAATAAACCCAGGGTAAGTACTGTGGCCGGAAGTGTAAGCAATACCAACAAGGGTTTTACAATAGCATCAAGCAGCGATAACACTACGGCCACAAATAACGCAGAAAACATATCTTTTATTTCTACACCCTCCGGAATGATGTATGCAATGATAAAAGCATTTACTGCACATACCAATACTTTAATTAGCCATTTTTGCATCGAAATATTTATTTAAACCTATTTTAAAACCTGTAAGATTTTAGAAACCTTATAGGTTTATTTGTACTAAATTACAATTAGTTCGTAAAAATCTGTGGGATTTAAATATTTTTTTGCCAGTTCCCTTAACTCTTCTGCCGAAATGGTTTTTATTGTTTGTACCGAATCGTAAAAATATTTTTCATCCAGATTATTTAAAATTAAATTTTTCCAGCGGCCCATTATTTGAAATGGACCATCCAAATCGCCGAGTATGGTGCCAATTAAATAATTTCTTACCAGTAATAATTCTTCTTCATCCACCAGTTCTTCCTGTAATAATTTCATTTCTTTATACACTTCTTCTATTGTGGCTTCACTTACATCTTTGCCGGCTTCGGTACTAATCATCCAGGCAGTTTGCTGTAAATGATTTTGCACATAACTGTGTATGCCATACGTGTAGCCTTTATCTTCCCGAATATTACTCATGAGCCTGCTGCCAAAATAGCCACCAAACAAAGTATTCAGCACCATCACTTTCATAAAATCAGGATGGTGGCGGTTAGGGAAATCTCTTGCAATTCTTATAGCGCCCTGCACGCCTTCTGCATCGTTGGTAATGCGGTATTTTTTTTGTGCGGCAGGTTCCAATTTCGGATTTGGGATTTCCGATTTCGGATTTGTTAAACTCAATCCACCAAAATTGTTATTTAATTGTTCTTTTAAATTGTTTGGTAATTTGCCGCTTACAAAAATTATACACTGCCCGTTTACATAATACTGATTGTAAAATTCTTTTAACACTGCGGTATTTAACGCATCAATATCTTCGGCATGTGTATACGTGCCATATGGATGAGCTTCGCCATACACATACGCATCTATTAAACGGGTGGCAACAAAATCGCTTTTCTTTAAACTTACGCTCAGGCGCTGTTTGGTATTTTGTTTGTAGGTGCTTAATTCTTCTTCTAAAAAAACGGAATCAGTAATCATTTCTTTTACCACCGGTAACAGTTTATCTAAATGTTTATTAAGAGAAGACAAGTTTACCACCGCAGTTTCGTTATAACAGGCCCTGCTGCAATAAGCACCATAATAATCAAAGGCTTCATTAATTTCAAAAGCAGTTTTAGTACTGGTGCCATTTTTTAATAAAAAATTGGTGGCGCCTGCAACAGCTTTTTGTTTTTCGTAACTGTTGCCGGCATAAAACACCAGTTCCATTTGTATTACTTCCTGAGTGCCGGCATCAATGGTATACACTTTTACGCCATTATCTAAAGTAAAAAGTGTGTATGGTTTTAAATGCAAATTAAATTCAATTGCATCTTTTATGGGTGGGGCTATTGTTCTGTCTAACATTTTTAATTTTAATCTTTTTTAATGGGCCAGGTAATACAACGTGTTGCAATTATTTTCATCAAAAATAATTTTACATTCCTGTAAAACTTCTGCTACAGTTACTGCCTGGTATCTTTCCAGTTCTTTATTAATTAAATCTGCATCTCCCAGCAATTCATACATGGCAATGCTTGCGGCCCGGTTCATTACACTCATGTCTTCAAAAGCCATCATGCTTTCGGTTTTGTTTTTTACTTTCTCTAATTCTCTGGCGGTAATGCCATGCGCCTGCAAATTTTTTAGCTCTTCGTTTAATGCAGCTTCGGCATTTTGCATGGTTACGCCTTTCACTAATTTTCCTTCTATAGTTAACAGGCCCGTATCAGTGCTGCCCATGTGGTAACACTCAATATTGCTGAACAATTTTTTTTCTTTTACCAGCGCCTGGTATAATCTTGATGATCCGCCACCACCTAAAATATCGGTAATTAAATCGGCGGTGTAATACCGCATATCGGTACGGGAATAAATATGCCAGCATTTATACAAAGCATCCAGCGGTACATTGGCTTTTACTTCTACACTTCTGGCTGTAGTTTGTTTAGGCTCTGCAGGTAAATTGCGTTCGTATTTTTCGCCGGAAGCAATAGGCGCAAACCATTTTTCGGCAAGTTCTTTTACCTGTTCAACCGTAATATTTCCGGCAACAGTTAATATAGCATTGTTGGGTGTGTAGTGTTTGTGAAAAAAACCTTTTACATCCTGCAATGTTGCATTTTCAATATGGCTCAATGCTGCGCCAATCGTCATCCAGCGGTAAGGGTGAGTGGTGTAGGCCAGCTCTCTCATTTTGTGCCATACATCGCCGTAAGGTTTGTTGATATAATGTTCTTTAAACTCTTCGCTTACTACTTTACGTTGGGTATCTAAACTTTTTTTACCAAATGCTAATGATAACATGCGGTCACTCTCTAACCAAAAGGCAGTTTCAATATTTTCGGCCGGCAACTGGCAATAATAATTGGTAAGATCGTTGGTGGTGTAAGCATTATTTTCGCCACCGGCTACCTGCAATGGTTCATCGTACACCGGAATATTTACGCTGCCGCCAAACATTAAATGTTCAAATAAATGTGCAAAGCCGGTTTTGTGTGGTTCTTCATCCCTTGCACCCACATCGTACAACACATTAACTACAGCCATGGGGGTACTTTTATCTTCATGCACCAGCACCTTTAATCCATTGGGTAAAACAAATTTTTCAAACTGAATCATGCGGCAAAGGTAAGGAGAGAAGGACGTTAAAAAGTTATAGCACAAAAGAGTTGGCTGTTAATATTTTTAAAGAGAAGGATTACTGAACACTGCTTTTTTTAGCTACTTTATACTTACCGGGTACAAATTAAGTACTACCAGTTGCCCGTTGCGTTTTACAATTACTTTAATCTCTTCATGGGCTGTTTGTAAAATATTTTTATAGGCATTTATATTGTGTGAAAAGTTATTGTTTACTGCAAACACTTCATCCCCCACCATAAATTTTGCTTTGGCCCCCGGCGATCCTTCTATTACATCTTCTACAGTTATTTTTCCATCATCATAATAAATACCCAGTCCGGTGTAAGCATAATCAAAGCTTTCTTTAAAATGTTTATTGGGTTGCAGGTGAATTTCTCTTTTAGGATAATTGATGATCATATTAAACCTGCGCAGCAGGTCGTTGCCAATAAGGCCGCCTGTAAAAGGAAAAGAGGTAACATTAAACTCATCATCGTATAAATAGGTGGGCACCTGGTGAAATTTATAAGGCCCAATTTTTACTTCTTTTATCACCGTAAGGCGCATTTGCAATTTACCGCCCATGCCCTGGGCCTGCGTAACCACGGGTTTGCGGCGTGATAATAGTACAGCACTATCCTGCGCAAATTGTTCGCTCATTAAAAAACAAAGACCGGCACCGGTATCAAAATAAAAATTGTAGCCAATTTTTTTACTGTCTTTTATATTTACCCATTGAATTGGCAGGGCCGTAAATATTGGCCGTAAAGTAGTGCCCTGTTTGGGATAGGTCATTTTTCCGGGGCTGTATACTTCTATCATGCTGCTGTCGAAATTTATTTTTACAACATATTTGCTAAAAAAACTATAGCCAATAATGCCATCTACTTTTTCGCCATACACACTGGTAAGTACCTCGTAATTATTTACATGAAAATTAAGGTGCTTTACTTCAAGGCCGGTAAGGTGCAGGCTTTCGTCAAAAACAAAATGTACTTTTCTTATACCTCCAATACCGGTAATGGTAGTGTCGCTGGCTTTAGTGGCTATATTAAATTCGGCGCAGGTGCCGGAATCTAAAGAAATACCGCCGCTGCCGGTATCCAGTACAAAATTTAAAGTATCGGCCACATTACCCACTCTTGCCTGTATTATCATAACACCGCCGCTGTATTGTTTAAAAGGAAAACGGGTAAGCAATTTTGCTTTGGGCTGCGATAAAATTTCCTGCGCCTGGCACAATACCGGCAACACAATACAGTAAACAAGCAATGATATGACGTAAAATTTTCTCATTAAAGCTGTTGCTAAATATACAACCTAATGGATGTACTTTTGTTGTTTATTATACAAAAGGCTTTTTATGAACCTGAACGATTTATACGCCAAAGCGCTTGACTTTGGTTTTCTTACAGCTGCTGAAGGAATGTTTTTATTTAATGAAGCACCACTTACCGAATTAATGTATGTGGCCGACGAATTAAGAAAAAAACAAGTGCCGCATGGTAAAGTTACCTGGCAAATTGACCGTAATGTAAATACCACCAATGTATGTATTGCCAATTGCAAGTTTTGTAATTTTTACCGCATACCCGGCCATGCCGAAGCATACATTA
>JAYURK010000077.1:0-48257 GCA_043756235.1 Ferruginibacter sp.
TACCCCGGTATAATATAATATACGTTCGGTGGTAGTGGTTTTACCGGCATCAATATGAGCGGCAATACCAAAGTTGCGTTGATAACGTAAATCTCCCATCTTTTTTATTTTAAATGTTGAATTTGAAAATGTCGAATGTGGTTTAACACATTGGACACTATTTATTTTAAAGTATTTTATTTGAATTTTGGCCGTCTTAATTTTCGGCATAGTTTACCCTGTGGGTTTCCAGCTATTTTTCTGCCGGAAAGGGTTCGATATGTGTTATTGTACTCTCACAGTATGCTAAATAAGTACGGCGCCATCCTGAATTGCTGTACTTTTTAGCGCCGCAAAGGTAAGGGATTTTGGTATACGGGCAAAGTGTTTAAAAAGAAGAAATTGCTAATATGTTGAAAACTTAGGCACCGGAATTTAGCTTAATAAAAAAAGGAGCTTTATTTTTGACAAATTATGTCAAAATATAATCATTCAAAATGGACAGCCTAGGCGAAACCATACGTAAACTGAGAGAAGAAAAAGAATTGCCGCTTCGTACGGTAGCCGCTTTTCTTGACATTGACCAAGCCATACTTAGTAAAATTGAGAGAGCACAACGTAAGCCGTCAAGAGAACAAGTGGTAAAGCTTGCCGAGTATTTTAAGGTTAAAGAAAATGATTTGCTGGTTGCATGGCTTTCAGATAAAGTAGTGTATGAACTGGAAGATGAAGAAGTTGCACTACAGGCATTGCAAATGGCTGAAGAAAAAGTAGCCTACACCACTTTTAAAAAAATTGACAGAAAAGAGATTTTAAAACAATTAAAAAGTGGTATAAAAAAATTTCCCCTTATAGAAAAAGCATGGATATATGGCTCCTTTTCCCGTGAAGATGATGGACCAAAAAGTGATGTAGATATTGCATTACAAACCAATGCAACTTTTACTTATTTCGATTTGGCAGAAGTGCAGCATCAATTGGAAACCACTATCAATCGTAAAGTGGATGTGGGCTTCATAGATTCTTTTAAGCCTTATATTATGGAACATGTAAAACCCGACTTAAAACTTATTTATGAAAGATAGTCATATTGAAAGCCAGCACCGGCTGCAGCATATTGAACAGGCAATTGCAGATATTGAAAAATTTACAAAAGGCGAAACAAAGGAAACCTTTTGTGAAAATGATATGCTGCATGATGCAGTGATGATGCAGTTTATAATTATTGGCGAAGCCATCATTCATGTAGAAAATGAAAAATTAGATAAATATGATTACCCCTGGTACAAAGTAAAATCGTTTAGAAATATGATAGCCCACGAATATTTTAATATAAAATTACCGGCGGTGTGGCAAATAATTGAAAACGATTTGCAGCAATTGAAACAGATAGTACAAACAATACTTAAAAAAGAATTTTAACGATGCCAACACTCCAGTTTAAAGGAAAAACATTTGTACAAAACCATCACTTAGCGGTGAAGTATCATCAGTTGGTGCCACGAAAGGATTTGTCTTTGCTCCCCTCTTCGGGAGGGGCTGGGGGAGGCTGTTCTTTACACGATAACCTGATAATACAAGGCGACAACCTGAAAGCATTGAAAGCGTTATTACCTACTTATGCAAATACACGGAGATGAGTGGCAGAATAAAATAAATGCGATGATGCAATAGCGAATTACCCATTTTCTACTACTCTGTATTTTTAGCAACAATGCACATCACTACAGGTACTATATTAAAAAGCACATCAACAGCAAATTTCCCTAACTTTCAACAAGTCCATTATTTTTTCGTCTTGTCTTCGACAAACGGCGTATGGCACTTAGAGGAAATTTGTAAAATTTGAAGCCGGTAAGGCAACCCCAGCTGGAGCGGAAGATTTAAAATTGTATAAAACAGTAACAAACAGTAACAAACAGTAGTATTTCAAAAAATAATCTATATATTTGTTTAGCACTGATATTTTTAACTAGGCAATAACCAACTCTAAACTTAAACCATTTCGTCATGCAATCTTTACAACTTGCTTTTGAGATTTTTCAAAACCGTGATAAATACTTTGAAAATGTTAGTGAGGATAACTATCCTAAGTCTATTATTAAAGGCCAGATTATTTTAATTTTTTTAGCCGCATTTATTTATGGTGCAATTATGGGCAGCTATAATGGTATAGCCCAAGCATTTCATCAGGTATTAAGCTTGTTTTTTTAATACTTTTAACTTTGTCCATCTGCTTTCCTTCATTCTATCTTGTTCAGTTGCTCCTCGGTTCAAAAATGAAGTTGAGGCAACTCATTATTATTTTACTTGGAGGTTTTGTAATGTTAACAACAATATTAGTAGCTT
Organism: Ferruginibacter sp.; assembly: GCA_043756235.1. Lineage (GTDB taxonomy): Bacteria > Bacteroidota > Bacteroidia > Chitinophagales > Chitinophagaceae > Ferruginibacter. The sequence goes on from JAYURK010000077.1 coordinate 2,329, forward strand.
TCGCACCAATAGTGTTGTTTTTTCAATTATCCCTTAGCCCTTATGCTTTTTTGCAACTATTACATTTTTTGGTCTTTACTTTTGCTGGCATTTGGAGTATGCGAATAGTGGTTGAAACATTAAAAATAGCATGCGAAAAGAAAAATATTTATCCTAAAATTGGACTAACAATTTTCAGGGTCTGGCTTTTTATTTTAGCTTTTGTTGGCATTCAGTTATCATGGAATTTACGACCATTTATTGGCACTAAAGATATGCCCTTTGAAATATTCAGAGAAAGCACACAAACTAATATTTATGCCACATTAATTGGATCAATAGGAAAATTATTTACTGGAAATTAATAAAAGAATTTTGTTTGCAGTAATTTTCAATTTTATATCAGTTGCGATTACTTTTTTGAAATATTTTATGGAAGAAATAATGACACTGGAAGAAGTTGCTAAGTATTTGAAAATGCAACCGCAAACAATTTATACATGGGCTCAAACTGGCAAAATTCCAGCTGCTAAAATTGGAAAAGAATGGCGTTTTAGAAAAGATATAATTGATGAGTGGTTTAAGCAGCATATTGATGAAAAATTTAAACCGCTACTTAAACAGATGAGCCAAAAAAATAAATCCTGACCAATCAAGTGATAAAAACCGCAAAAGTTTAGAATGTATGGAAAGCTTAGCCACTAATCATCTAAAACAATATTTAGAATCTGATGAAGTTTTGATTTGGGCAGGGCAACCCAAAAAGGGAATTGTTTTTGAAATAAGTGACATTTTTAAAACTATATTTATTTTAGCATTTTTAATATTTATATACATTTCGATTAAATTACTTTCAGAAATTTCTGTAATCATAGCAATCCCAATTGGGATTATTTTCTTTTCAGGCGGTATTGTATTAGGATTTGGGAGATTTTTCATTGACGCTGAATTAAGAAAAAAAACTTTTTATGGACTGACATACAAAAGGATAATAATAACATCCAGTTTAGCTCATAAAAAAATCCAATCAGTCTACTTTAGCTCAAAACCTAAAATTGAATTCATACCAAATCTTGATGGCACATCTACTATAGACTTAGGAATAAAAGAGCCAATAGGATCTGGCCAGCAAGGGCTAAAGTGGGTCCCTAATATCAAGGGTTATACTTCCTTATATCGACTTTCTGATGGAGAGATTGTTCACAAAAAAATAAGAGAAATTAAGGATGCGATTTGAAAATGAACTACTGACATGCTTCGCCGGCGTCTGGTATGCAGCTTAAGCATTGCAGCAAAACGAACCAGTGTCACAACTTGTTCTCCATATTCAAGTCAAATTCCTGTTATTTTAAAAAACTTACGTTCGAGTTTATGAGTTCAATTGCTCAATTTACAAATAATACACATCAACGCCAGCTACACCTTTTTTATACTGGTAAAAACCAGGTCTTCTAAAAAAGCAACAATCTTCAGTTCATCTTTATCCTTGCCAAAATCGGTGAGTGAGGGAAGGTGGTTCATAAAAAAATTTTGAAAATGTGCCATCTCAATAATAGTACTGGCCAGCGATTTTGGGTATTTGTATTTTGGATTGCACTCCAGTATTACATCGCCAATTACAGCACAAAGATCTTTATAGGGTTTAAACAACTGGTCTTTATTATCTTCCGATACATGCCGGGTTAAATAAACTTTTGAGCCTTCGGCAATAATAATCTGGTGAAGTACTTTTTCATTAACATGACTGGTTCTTAAATCATCCTCTACCGTAACCGCTAATAACTGAATTATTTTTTTTAGTTTTTTTAAAGGATCTTTTATATTATTGGTGTAAAAGCTTATGCGGTACTCTACCCAACTCCAGTACCATGCGGCAATATATATTAACAACCGGTGTTTGTTTTCAAAATAGCGGTAAATGCCAGCCTCTGTTGTACCAATATCATCTGCCAGTTTTTTAAAAGTAAAAGATTCAAAACCATTTTTATATATAAGATTAATGCTGTGCAGAATGATTTTTTTTCCAAGTTCGGACTGCTCCGGGTTTCTTAAAAACAACTTTTCATTCATTTTTATTTGCAACTGTAATTCCATTTATTTCTGTTTAAATACTAAGGCGGTAAGATACCCCATTATAACGTTAAATAGGATGATGTTAAAAATCCAATTGTCAAAACTAAGTAAAAGTTTTACAATTTAATAAGATAGTATTACTATCATTTAAAATAAATTCACTATCATTGCACTACTAAGACTGATGTTTATGGAAGCAAAAAATATTTTTAAAGAAATAAAAAACGATTTGCCGGCCAGTATTGTCGTTTTTTTTGTGGCGGTTCCTTTATGCCTTGGTATTGCTTTAGCATCGGGAGCGCCACTGTTTGCCGGCATTATTGCCGGCATTGTTGGAGGCATAATAGTGGGTACTGCAAGCGGCTCTCCTTTAGGGGTTAGTGGGCCTGCGGCGGGGCTGGCGGTAATTGTATTAACTTCTATAGCGGCACTTGGCTCCTGGTCTGCATTTTTACTGGCCGTAGTGCTGGCAGGAGTTTTACAACTTATTATGGGCTTTGCCAAAGCAGGATTTATTGCGTACTTCTTTCCTTCGGCAGTAATTAAAGGTATGCTTACGGGTATAGGGCTGCTGATTATTTTAAAACAAGTACCCCATGCATTAGGATGGGATAAAGATGCCGTTGGAGACGATGCTTTTAACCAGGCTGATGGAGAAAATACTTTTTCTGAAATTTTTAAGGCGGTTGATTTTGTTACCCCCGGAGCTGTTTTAATAGCTGTTATATCCATTGCCATTTTGCTGTTATGGGATAAGGTACTTATAAAAAAACACAAAATATTTCAGTTACTGCAGGGGCCGATTGTGGTGGTGGTGGTGGGCATATTAATGAATTACCTTTTTAAAAGCGGCACTTTAAATTTTAGTTTGGCAGCAGACCAGGTGGTAAGGCTTCCGGTGGCAAATAACTTAGGTGAGTTTTTTAGTTTTTTTACTTTTCCTGATTTTTCTGCAATTACAAATTTAAAAGTTTTAGAAGTGGCTGTTGTGCTTGCCGTAGTTGCAAGTTTAGAAACATTATTGTGCGTAGAAGCAACTGATAAAATGGATCCACAAAAAAGAATTACCCCTACAAACAGAGAATTAAATGCGCAGGGCCTCGGAAATATTATTTCCGGGTTAATTGGTGGTTTGCCGGTAACGCAGGTGATTGTCCGCAGTTCTGCAAACATATCGTTTGGCGGTAAAACAAAGATGTCGGCCATACTGCATGGAGTGTTTTTGCTAATCAGTGCTATCTCCATTGCCGGGGTACTTAATATGATTCCGCTTGCCAGCTTAGCTGCTATTTTAATTATGGTAGGTTATAAATTAGCCAAACCAGTTTTATTTAAACAGATGTATAAATTAGGCTGGGAGCAGTTTGTTCCTTTTGCCGTTACGGTTATTGTTATAGTAATAAAAAACCTTTTGACCGGAATAATTGTGGGATTGATTTTGGGTATATTTTACACCCTGCGCCACAGTTACCGTAACTCTCACCACATGAAAGAAACCATCACAACTGAACAAGGCCAAAGTGTTCACCATCTTGTTTTAGCAGAAGAAGTTTCGTTCTTTAATAAAGCCAATGTTATAAAAGAGCTGGATGAAATTCCGGAAAACTCAAAAGTGATTATTGATTTTTCCAACTCAAAATCTGTTGCTTACGATGTACTTGAATTAATAAGAGATTATGAAGTAAATGCTAAAACCCGGAATATAAGTGTTGAGAAAATAAATTTTATTGAACCGTCTTATTCTTAATTATATAAATTTAAAAAAAACAATTAAATGAAAACATTAACTAAAGAAATGCAGGCTGAAATAACACCAGCAATGGCGTTGGAAATTTTAAAGAAAGGGAACGACAGATTTATTAACAACCTTAAAGCGAACCGCAATCTTTTACAACAGGCCAACGAAACTTCAGATGGGCAGCACCCGTTTGCGGTTATACTAAGCTGTATAGATTCCCGTACATCGGCAGAATTAATTTTTGACCAGGGGCTGGGCGATATCTTTAGTATTCGTATTGCCGGTAATATCATCAACGAAGATATTCTGGGCAGCATGGAATTTGGTTGTAAAGTGGCCGGTGCAAAAATTATTATGGTGTTGGGCCATACTAAATGCGGTGCTGTAAACGGTGCCTGCGATCATGTGGAAATGGGTAACCTTACCGCTTTGCTTTCTAAAATTCAGCCGGCAGTTTACGACGAAAAAACAGTAGCTGAAAACCGTAATTCTGGTAATGCCGAATTTGTAGAAAAAGTAGCCAGCATTAATGTAAAAAGAACGGTGCATGCTATTATGGAACGCAGCCCTATTTTAAAAGAAATGATTGAGGATGGTAAAATAGGCATTGTTGGGGGCAAACACGATTTAACAACCGGTATGGTAACTTTTTATGAGGATACTTTAATTATTAATAATTTAAACTGAAACAGTTTAAGGAGAATCTAAAAAAATAATTTAAAAATCTACAAAAAAAAATTAAAGGCAGGCATAGCAACCTGCCCTTTTTATTTTTTGCAGGGGTTGTAAATCAGGTTGAATGATTATTGAAAAATGTAAGCTAAAGAAAAGCAAATGCAGAAGCATTGGAACCAGCATGCATTAATTAACCTTAGTGGCAGAGTTATTAAAAATTATTTAAACACTGCAAAAGAGAATTGTATATTTATGACAGTTATAAAATAATATGCAGCTTATGAAAAAGAATTTTATTTTTTCAATTGTATTAGTTTCATTTTCTTTTTGTTTATATGGCCAGGACAGTATACAACTTAAAAGAACACCTTACAAGTTGATAGTTGCGGTTGATAAAAAAAGTTTTTATGAAGAAGATTTAAAAGAAGCTGCTTTTGTATTGCCAGAGAACACGGTACAACTCTATCCCGGTGAAACATTATATATAGAGGTAGAGCAGGAAAATGGGGTAATTAAAAATATGACAGCCGTAAAAGAAATTAAAAATCCTTCAATTACAATCACGATAAGTTTTACACAGACCGCTGCTAAAAAAGTACATGAATTGATGATGCTGAAAATAAACAATCCTTTCTCTACTTCATTAATATATAAAGCTTCAATATTTCTGTTTAAGCAAAAAAGATGGGGCAACACAAACGTGTATCCTGTAATGGCAGGACTTTCTGCATACGAAACCTGGCCTGATATTATAACATCCATTGGGTTAAGCAACTGGGCGTTTGAGAAATAAAAAAGTTATAGCTATGAACAAATACAGAACTTCTGGAGCAAGATTTGGAGCTGCAATAATTGATGCCATCGTTTTTATTCCGATAACATTGTTAAATAATTATTTAACTGAAGTTTTATCCAGTAAGGCAGGCTTGCTTATTTTATGGACAGTCATTTTGATGTGTATCTATCAATTTTATACTATTTTTCTGCACGGTAAATACGGACAAACATTCGGCAAAATGGCAATGGGTGTAAAAATTGTAACATACCCAGAAGAATTACCCATCTCTTACTTTCAGGCATTTATAAGAGACCTCCCTTATTTTTTTATCTATTTTTTAGAAACCGTTATTTTGATTTCCATAATATTGTTTCCATATCTTGCTTACAGTTCCAGCCTTAGTATAACATTAGAAGTACTCAATTTTGCCGGGCTAGCCTGGCTATTGCTTGAAATTATTTCCATGCTGTTTAATGAAAAAAGAAGAGCAGTGCATGATTTTATTGCAAAAACTGTAGTAATTAAAACAGGTTAACAATTTCAGAGAATAATATTATTATTTTGCAACTGGTGCCTGTTAAAATATCATTTCAATGCCTGATACCGGAATAACAGCAATAGTATTGATCATTGCCAACATAGCCTTTTCGTACAAAGGTTTTATCAATCACTTTTTTTTTGATGAGTACAAATTTGAAGTAGATAAAATTCTTAATAAAAAAGATTATTTACGGTTGGTTACTTCAGGCTTTGTACATGTTAGCTGGACGCACCTTATTTTTAACATGGTCAGTCTTTATTTTTTCAGCGGCATTATTGAAAGTTCGTTAGGTGTGCTGCAATTTTTAATTATTTATTTCACCAGTCTCATCGGTGGCAACCTACTTTGTTTATTCATAAATAAAAATCATGGCGATTACAGTGCAGCAGGTGCATCGGGTGCAGTGTGCGGAATTATTTTTGCTTCTATTGCACTATTTCCCGGCATGGGTATTGGATTTTTTGGATTACTATTTTCTATTCCGGGATGGTTGTATGGCATTGTGTATATAGCATTTTCTATTTATGGTATTAAAAGTAAAAAAGATAATATTGGCCACGAAGCACATTTAGGCGGCGCATTAATTGGTATGGCTGTTGCACTTTTAATGAATCCAGCTGCTTTTATACAAAACTATGTTACCATTTTAATTATTGCTGTTCCATCCATTGCATTTATTTATTTAATTATCACCAGGCCGCAAATTTTGTTGGTAGATAATTTTTATTTTAAAGCACATAACGATGATTATTCAATCGATCATAAATACAACCAGCAAAAAAATATGCAGCAGCAGGAAATAGATAAAATTCTTGATAAAATAAGTAAAGCCGGTATAAACAGTTTGAGCAAAAAAGAAAAAGAAATGCTTAAAGAATATTCGAAAAAGAATTAAAAGTTATTCTTTTTTGCCTGTTCCAAACACAAGGAAAATAATGATAAACTAAAATAAGAATAATATTATGAAACATTTTTTTACTTCGTGTTTACTATTAATTTTCTTTATCACAACTTTTGGCCAGTCAAATTTTGCTGGAGAGTATAAACTTTACACCACAGGAGATACGGCAGACATATCAGGCAGCACAATATTAAAACTACACTGCAATAATACATTCATTCAGCATGACAGCATTGCCACCGGATATGGCAAATGGAATATTAAAAATAAAAATCGCCTGGTGATGCAATTTGATTCAATTGCAGAAAACAATAGAATGGATATTATCAAAACAAAAATTGTATACATACTTGAGGATGCTCGTATTTTTAGAAAAAAATTACCAAAAAAAGAATATACTGAATTTAAAAAATCGATGGAGAGCTATTTGCCCGGATGGCAATCTGAAAGCTTTACTATTTATAAAGAAAAAGCTCTTAAAATGTGCTATCTAAAAGCAGTAATGTATTCTTGTGAATAAATCAACTTATCATCGTAAGTACAAGTTTCACTATTCATTATATCACAATCTTTACATTGTAATGAATTAATTTTTAATTTTGCTTTATATCTTATTTTCCCAACAATGCATCTCACCACCGGCACCATATTAAAAAGCACACCCACAACCAACGACCCCAATTTTGAGCAGGCCATTATTTTTATTGCAGAGCATAACGAAAAAGGCGCTATGGGTTTTGTAATCAACAAAAAATTTGCAAGGGCGCTAAACGAACTGGAAGAATTTAAACAGGGCGTCGCTTTCCCAATATACGATGGTGGCCCAATGGACAGGGAGCATCTTTTTTTTGTACACCGCCGCCCCGATTTAATTGAAGAAGGTAAACAGATAACGGGATCCATTTATTTGGGAGGTAATTTTAAACAGGCAGTTAAGTATCTCAATAATAAAACCATTGGCGCAACGGACACTAAAATATTTATTGGCTATAGTGGCTGGGATAATAATCAGCTGGAAGAAGAAATTGAAGAAGGCAGCTGGATAATAGCTGATGATGCAGCACAAAATATTTTTAATTAGCACCAGTAAACATTTCTTTAATGCCTTTACAATCTGAATAAATGTTTCAAAAATTTTCAGGTGTCCTAAAAAGCCGGACAACTGAAAACTTTACATTAAATATATTATCACCTTGCTTTTTTGTTTGGATTCCTAAATAATTCCTCTTAAAAAAAATTATGCGCTAGCGGCAACAATTGCTGCAGCAGCTGCTGCACTTGCGGCGGCGGCACCGGCAGCTTCGTTATTTGCGTTTGACATGCTTACAAAACTATAGCCCCAGCCTTTTAATTCGTTTTTCCAAATTAAGGAACCATCTTTTGCACTCAGGCAAAGTAACATGCCTGTAGCGCCAATAAAAAGTTTGTCGCCTTCTACAGTAATTTGCCCGTAAGTAAGCGTCATTGTGCTGCTGAGGTATTGCTTTAATTTTACTTCCCATACAATAGCACCATCTTTTTTATTAATGGCTGCTACCCTGCCGTTAGATAACACAAATAAATTGTCTTTCTGTTTCATGAGTTATGTTTTTGCCATAAAAATATACAATAAAGTGACTGGCAGAATTTTTAAAAAAAAATAATATTAAAAATGCTGTGTTTACAGGTTGAATTGCCGGGCATTAAATTGTTTACGCAGAAATAACTGTTTAAACTTCCATCGCAATCCCATATTACTTACATTTGCTAACTAAAAATAATTATATGAAAAAAATAGCACTATTAGTAACTGCTGCTGTTGCATTCACTTTTGCTAATGCACAGCAATTAACTACACCGCAACCTTCGCCAACACAAATGGTAAAGCAAAATTTTGGTGTAGGTACTGTTGAATTAAACTACAGCCGCCCTGCAAAAAAAGACCGGAAAATTATGGGAGACCTGGTGCCATTTGGTAAAGTTTGGCGCACCGGTGCCAATAATGCCACAACACTTACTTTTAGCGAAGATGTAACTATTGGCGGCAAAGATATTAAAGCAGGCAAGTACGGTATGCTTACCATACCTGATGCAGCAAAATGGACCATCATTATCAGTAAAGATGTTAACGTAAGTCAGCCTTCGGATTACAAACCAGAAAACGATGTGGTACGTGTAATGGCCGATGTGGTAACCACTCCATTTACTGTTGAAAATTTTACCATCAACTTTGCCAGCCTTACCGGCAACAGTTGTAATATAGAAATGATGTGGGAAAACACTTATGTACAATTTCCTGTAAGCACCGGCTCCGATAAAAAGGTAATGGGGCAAATTGATAATTTAATGAACAAGGATAACAAACCTTATTTTAGCGCCGCATCATATTATTATGATAATGGTAAAGATCTAAACCAGGCATTAGGATGGGTAAACAAAGCTTTAGAAACTAATAAAGAAGCATTTTGGATGTACATGTTAAAAGCACGTATACTTAAAAAAACTGGCGATAAAGCAGGCAGCAAAGCTGCGGCAACTATGACCAAAGATTTAGCTACCAAAGCCAAAAACGATGACTATGTAAAAATGGCTACCGAGTTAATGGCCACTTTATAATTTTAAAAAAAATATTTTCTGCTTCACCGCATTGTACGCTGTAATTTATTTTTACAGCAAGATGAGGTGAAGCAGATTTGTTTAAAGCCGTTATCCCGGATGCATTTCAAATTGTGGGAATATTTTTTTCAACGCTGAGAAAATGAGATAGCAGAGTTTACGCCGAGCCCTTCGACTTTGCTCAGGATTCACTCTGCGATAACCCTGCCAGCCGGCAGGCAGGTCCTTTTCTCATTTTCTCTGCGTTAAAATTTGGTGCCGGCCTAGTTATTGTAGCAACAATTTGAAATGCATCCTTTATATCTTCCCTTAAAATTTCTGCCATCTAATCCATAACTTTACCAACACCCTATCATACATCATACATCCTGCTTCTGGCTTAATACTTGTATCAATATTCAATCATGAATACCTACGACCAACAAGCCCAAAAAGAATTAGCAGCCTGGCAAAAAAAAATGCAAGCCAATCCTTCGCTGTTAAATAATTTATCAAAAAAAATTCAAACCAAAATAAATACCTGGATACCTGAAAAAATTCACCAGGCTATAACCCTTGCCATTAAACAAATGATACGGGGCGTTTTATTTGGCGCTACGCATACCACAGCACAATCTTTATTAACCGGTAACCTGCAGCAACGTGAAGAGGCCGTACAAAAAAAAATAGACTGGTATAAAAAAACTGCCGCTGTAGAAGGCGGCGTTACCGGTGCCGGTGGCATTTTGCTGGGCCTTGCCGATTTTCCTATTTTAATTGGATTAAAAATAAAATTGCTTTTTGATATTGCTGCCATTTATGGTTTTGATGTAAATGATTATAAAGAAAGGGTGTACCTGCTGCATATTTTTGAACTCTCTTTTTCCAGCGATGCACACCGCAAAAATATTTATACAAAAATGACAGACTGGGAAGAGAAGCGAAAAAATTTGCCGGAAGATATTAACCAGTTTGACTGGAGAAATTTTCAACAGGAATACCGGGATTATATCGACCTGGCAAAGATGGCACAATTAGTTCCGGTTATTGGTGCACCGGTTGGTGTGCTGGTAAATTACAGGCTGATAAAAAAACTGGGCATTACTGCAATGAATGCATACCGAATGAGACTATTGGACCAAAAAAATTTGACTAAACTTTTAAATTGATCGTATGATCAGAAGCCATTGATGGTGCTTTGTAATAAATTTTTTAAATCCTCAATTGTATTTATTTCATCTGCTTTTTTATCTTTTCGCCAGCGCTTTATCCGTGGAAAGCGCAAAGCGATGCCTGCTTTATGGCGGCTGCTTTCTGCAATACCTTCAAAGGCAATTTCAAAAACCAGCTCTGGTTTTACCGTGCGTACGGGACCAAATTTTTCTATCGCATTTCTTTTTACAAAATTGTCTACCTCTTTTATTTCTTTATCGGTAAGGCCGGAGTATGCTTTTGCAATACTGAGTAATTTATCGCCATCTTTTACAGCAAAAGTATAATCGGTATAAAAATTACTGCGTCGCCCTGCACCTTTTTGTGCGTAAATCATTACGGCATCAATACTGTATGGATCTATTTTCCATTTCCACCAGTCGCCGCGTTTGCGGCCGGTATTATACACCGAAGCTAATTTTTTAAGCATCAGCCCTTCGCTGTTCATTGCTCTTGATTGTGCCCTGATATTTCTCAGCACTTCCCAATCATTAAATTGTATTACCGGTGATAAAAAAATAGTTTCATAATTATCAAGCCCAGCAATTAAATTTTCAAGCGTTGCTCTTCTCTCTGCTAAAGTTTTATTGCGGTAATCTTCGTTATTGTATTCCAGCAAATCGTAACAATAAAAACCAACCGGTGTTTCTTCCTGTTGTTTTTTACTAACAGTTTTTCGGTTCAATCTTTTTTGCAGGCTGTTAAAAGATTGTACTTTTTCGTTTTCTACTGCTAAAATTTCTCCGTCAATTACACAACCGTTGGGTAAAATATTTATTAAATTTTCCAGTTCGGGAAACTGATGTGTAATTAATTCTTCGCCACGGCTCCATATAAATAATTCGTTGTTGCGTTTTATAATTTGTCCACGTATGCCATCCCATTTCCATTCGGCCTGCCATTGTTCCGGCGCACCAATGGTATCAATTTCCTGTTCGATGGGGTATGCCAAACAAAAAGGATATGGTTGAGAAATATTGGTATCCATCCCCTCACCATTTATCAACGCTGTATAGTCAGTATTACCCGGCAACCATTTACCCATAATGCTGTGCATAATTTTATTAGCTTCTATACCACTGTGTTTTGCAATAGCGGTTACCAGTAATTTATGCGATACGCCCACTCTAAATCCGCCGCCAATTAATTTATTAAAAATCAATTTTTCTTTTACATCCAGTCCGCTCCATGCATTAAGTACATATTGTTTTTTTATTTCGTCGGATTGTGTAGCCAATGCAGTTAATTCATTTATCCAGGTGGCAATATTTTTAGTAATACGGTGTGTGGGCTTTGGTAAAATAAGGGCAATGGTTTCTCCAAGGTCTCCTACGGTATGGTAACTTTCTGCAAAAAGCCAGGCAGGAATATTTACAATTTGGATGGCCCATTCTTTTAACAGTGCGGTGTTAATGCTGCGCCGGGGGCGTTTGCCGGTAAACAATGCCAGTAACCAAATTTTATCTTCCCCGGGTGCAATATTTAAATATTGTACAATGGCGTCAATTTTATCATTGGTTTTATTACTTATCTCTAACTGCTGAATAAAGGCTGCAAATTTTTCCATACTTTATGCTTCAATATTTTCAATTGTTGAAATTGCCTCTTCTTCTTCTTTACCAAATTGTGTAACCACTTCTGCGCTTTCAATCCCAATTTCGTTTAAATATTTACTGAAGGTGGCGGTGCTGCCATGTGTTACATAAACTTTTTGTGCGCCTGTTGCTTTTATTGCACTCAACAGGCCACTCCAATCTGCATGATCGCTTAATGCAAAGCCTGCATCAGCGGCCTGCCACCTTCTGCTGCCACGTACCTGCATCCAGCCACTGCAAATGGCTACTGCTGCATTAGGAATTTTTTTTACCAAATTAGTTCCCAATAAAGCTGGTGGCAGAATAACAATGTTGTTTTGTACTTCGGCTTTATTCATGTCCATGTTTATCAATGCTGTTGCAGGTAATTTAATACCACTACTTTCTATAGCCCTGTTTAAATTATTTACCGCACTGTGTACATAAATTTTTGCCACGCCATCCAATCCTTTCATCAGCCTTTGTGCTTTACCCAAACTGTACGCCATAAATACACTGGTTTTATTTTGCAACTGGTTGCCGGCTATCCATGTTTTAATATCATCAAATAATTGCTGCTGTGGCAGCCAGTTGTAAATGGGTAAACCAAATGTACTTTCGGTAACAAACTCGTTGCATTGTACCGGCTCAAAAGCCGCGCTTATGCCATCGTACTCTGTTTTATAATCGCCGGATATTACTGCTACATAACCCTGATACTCTAACCGTATTTGTGCAGCGCCAATAATATGGCCCGCCGGATGCAAACTTATTTTTACACCATTTATAAAAATGTTTTCGTTGTAGTTAAGTGTACTGGTGCTGGTATCTGGCCCCAGCCGTAATTTTAAAATGGGTTCGGTAAAAGTATGACACAAATAATGTTTGCTTCCCCATCTTGCATGATCGGCATGGCCATGCGTAATTACTGCATAGTCTACCGGCAGCCACGGATCGATATAAATATTTGCCTGCGGGCAAAAAATACCACGGTTGGTAAAAGTTATCAGTTGCAATGCGTAGAAAATTTTTGTACCGTTAACTATACAACAACTGCACCATTATTTTGTTGGTAATGGTATAACACAATAATCAATTAGTTTGAAAAGAAAGCATAACAACGCCAAAAAAATAATCTTAACCATAAAGCATTTATATTTGAACAGGTTTAACTAGTGTTATATTAAGCCTGAACTGTCAAACCTCACAGGTTTATCTAAACCAGTTTGTTTTATGAAAACCGTTATAAAACCTGTGAGGTTTATGCGCTGCTTCAAAGTTGACATAACACTAGTGTTATACTAAGCCTGAACTGTCAAACCTCACAGGTTTGTGAAAATCAGATTTTCTTGTGAATACTGTTATAAACCTGTGAGGTTTATACGCCACTTTAAAGTAAACATAACACTAGATATTAAAAAGATAATTATGAAAAAAATTTTACCGTTTTTATTATTTTTTATGATGGCTCTTAGCCATAATAATATGGCACAGGTGGCTGATACTTTTTTACTGAACGAAAATTTTGACCGTAATAAAATGGGATGGATTGAGGAATTTACGGATGCACATTACACCGGCATTAAAGAAGGCTTTTTATATATTGTTAGTAAAGACACTTCAAAACTGCAAACCAGCAACGGCCCCCAAAACATTTCTTTTTTGTGGGATGTACCCAATGCTTACGAAATTACAGCAGCAATTTACCCGCTACAACTTAATGCAGGAGCTTCTTATGGCATCATTATCAGCAGCAGCACCTTAACGTATAAATTTTGTTACACCGCCGATGCACTTGCAGAGCTAACGGAAAACGATTACAATAAAGAAGAAGCCATTTATGTGTTTAGTAAAAAACACACTGACATTATAAAAGTTACAACAGATGCTGTAATTTTTAAAATAAAAATTACAGAAAGAAAATTTATTTTTTATTTGAATGATAAAAAAATAAGCGAAGGAGAATTTAATGCTAAAGCCTGGGATGGTATACGGCTTTTTGTAACTTCGGGCTCTTCGATAAAAGCAGATTATTTAAAAATAAAAAAAGATTGATGAAAAAAAAACAGGGTTTGAAATAAACAAACCCTGGCACAAATTATATTATCAACAGCTTAGGTTGCTGCGTTTGCTGTTTTTAATTGTTCTGCAATTTTATTAATTAAGCTCTGCATCTCAAATGGCTTGGGTAAAAAATCATTTGCGCCGGCTTCTCGGCAAATTTTTTCGATATCCGGTAATGCAGTAATCATTATTACCGGTAAGGCTACAGTATCGGGATTGGCTTTTAGCCGCCTGCATACATCGGTACCTTTTGTGCCGGCTATAAGCATATCCAGAATAATTAAATCTACGTTGTGCTCCTTAATTTTTTCCTCCACACCATCCGCTCTTTCCATCACAAAAACGCTGTAACCTTTGTGCTCCAGCATCATCTTCATCATAAAACCAATTTCCTGGTCGTCATCTACAACTAAAATTTTTGCTGTCATATTAGCTAAGGTATTACGATTTTATTGCCAAAGGTAAGGTAAATGTAAAAACCGAACCCTCTCCGGGCTCACTTTCTACCGAAATATTTCCATGGTGCCGTTGTATTATTTCATTAGCAATAAAGAGCCCGATACCAAAGCCCGAAAAAGTTTCTTCATTTTTTCCCTGCACCCGGTAAAACCGTTCAAATATTTTTTGCTGGTGTTCTTTTGCAATACCAATACCAAAATCTTTTACGGTTAAAGAAACTTTGTTATCACCTGCATCTAATATTGTTATTTCAATAATATCCATAGCAGGTGAATATTTTATAGCATTATTTATAAAATTAATAATCACCTGCTGTATGCGGTCTTTATCGCAAAATACCTGAGCCTTAAAAGCCTGTTGTACATTTATTGTATGGGTAACATTACTGTATTGAATATCCTGTATAGTTTCGGTAAGTAAATCATTTAACGAAAAATTTTCTAAGTTTAATTCCAGTTTACTTTCTTCCAGGCGGGAGAGATCGAGCATTTCGGTTATCAGGCGTGTGAGGCGTAAAATTTGTTTATCAATACGTTCTAAAGAAGTTTGTAACGGCAGTATGGGCAGCAGCTGTTCTTCTTTTTGGTGCCGCAGCATACTTAATAATAATTGCACATAACCTTTTATGGACGTTACAGGAGTTTTTAATTCGTGGCTTACCATTTTAATAAAATCGCTTTTGCGCTGTTCTTCTTCTTTTATTTTTTGTATTTCTGTTAGTGCGCTTACCCATTGAATAATGTCGCCGGTTTCGCTTTTTACCGGTGCCGACCTGTTTAAATGCCATTTGTAATCGCCATTTTTATCCAGCAGCCGGTGCTCCATTTCAAATATTTCTCCGGTGTTAACAGCATGTTGCCAGCCCCGAGAAATTTCTTCCAGTTCTTCGGGGTGCATTACTTTTGCCCAACCCTCTTCAACCAACCGGGCTTCGCTTAAACCGGTATACTCTACCCAATTTTTATTATAATAAAATACTTTACCTTTTGCATCGGCATTAGCAATTTTTTGTGGCATTTGTTCTGCCAGCAGGCGAAAGTTAGCTTCACTATCTTTTATTTTTTTATTAAATAATGCCTGCTCCGTTACATCTGTGGCAATGTCCATAATGCCATATACGTTTCCTTGTGTATCAAAAAGTGGTACATAATAAATATTATAAAAGCCGTGGTGCATTACACCATTTCGTATAATTTTCACAGAGTCTCCAAGCGATTGATACATTTTTCCTGACGTAAATATATCGTCTAATATTTTCAGGTACGGCTGCCCATATTCTATTAGTTCGGGCATCACTTCGGTTAGGCGTTTACCCGTAATATCTGGTCCTTTGCCTACAATATCAATAAACTCTTGATTGGGATTTTCTATCACCAGGTTTCTGCCAATAAAAAGACCGATAGCGATAGGAGCTGTAGATATAAGTGTTTTTAGCCTGGCCTCACTTTCTTTTAAAGCATTCTCCGAATTTCTTTTTTCAGTTATATCTCTGAACATCCAGCTCCAGGCATAATAACTACCATCAGATGCCTGTACAGGATAACCATGCCTTTCTACTATTTTTCCGTTTTTAAATTCCAGTTCATCCACACTAATTTTGTTGGGATGATCATACAACCATTTTACCCTTTCAATAAACTGCTCCGGTTTTAATATCTGGGTTAATGCAAATGAAAGGGCTGCTTCATCATCTTTATCATCCACAATCTTCTTCGGCATATTCCAAATTTCTACAAAGCGCTGGTTGTAGGAAAGTATTTTTCCTTTTGCATCTACCAATAAAATTCCATCTATACTGGATTCGTTATGTGCTTCCAGTAACGCCTTACGATATTGCAGCTGCGATAAAATATTTTTTTGCTCCTGAATATTTATTGCCGTTCCAATAAAGCCTGCAAATGTTGCACCCTCGTAACGGGTTACCACATTTAAAAATATCCATTCATATTCTCCCCTGAGTGCATTTTTTATACGGCATTCAAAATTAAAAGAAGCCTGGCGGGATGTACCTTCATTATAGTTTTTATAAACCGTTTTTATATCATCCGGATGAACAATGGCTTCCCAAACTTTACCCGTAAACTCATCTGAGTGGGCAATGCCCACAAATTGCAGCAACGCTTCGTTGGCATATAAAATATTTACTTCTTTATCCGTTAGCCATATCCACATAGGGGCCTGGTCGGCCAATTTTCTAAAACGTAATTCACTTGATACCAGTTTTTCTTCTGCAATTTTTGCATCTGTAATATCAATGCTGATACCGGTTAAAGAAACCGCTTCGCCTTTGTCGTTAAACAGGTAATGGCCTACAGATTTCATCCATCTTACAGCCCCATCGTTGGCACGCAAAATCCGGTAATCCACTTCGTACTGGCGTTTTTCTTTTCTTGCTGCTTCCACCTCTGCAAAACAATTTGCTTTATCATCGGGATGTATCACCTTGTGCCAGTCTTCAAATAAAAGATCAGTTCTTGATGCATCATACCCCCACATTTGTTTGTGTAAATCAGACCATTCCAACGTACCTTTTTGCAGCAGGTAAAACCAGGTACCTACACCTGCGGCGGTTGTGGACAATTGCAAATGCGTGGCAATTTGCTGCAATGCTTTTTCGGAATTTTTTCGTTCGGTAATTTCCCGTTGTACCGATAACCAATTAGTACATTCTCCGTTTTTGTCCGTTACCGGCACAATTTCAAATTCAACTACAAATTCTTCCCCGTTTTTTTTATAATTAATCAGTTCTACTTTTACCGATTGCCGGTTTTGCAGAGCCGTTCTTATTTTCTCTAATGCTTTTTTATCTGTTTTAGGCCCCTGTAAAATTCGTGGCGTTTGGCCAACAATTTCTTCCTGGCAATAACCCGTCATTGCACAAAATGCTTCATTTGCAAAAACAATGCGGGGGCCGGGCATAGCTATGGGGTGGGCCTCAGTAATTAAAACCCCTTCGTTGGTATTGATGATGGCTTTTTCGTACAGCTGTAGTTTATTTACAGTTTCATCCAGTTCGCCGATAAGATTTTTTTGATCGGTAATGTCAGTATTAGTACCAAACCATCTTGCAATTTTTCCATCTTCATTTTTTATAGGTAAGGCCCGGCTTAAAAACCATCGATAGTTACCATCTTTTCCTTTTAATGGAAAAGTATCTTCCCATACTTCGCCGGTATCCCACGAGAATTGAATGCGTTCTACCACCCTGTCTATGTGATCGGGATGATGCACTTTTTGCCAACCCCAACCCTGCACTTCTTCCAGCGTGGTGCCTGTATAATCGTACCAACGCTGGTTGTACCAGTATATCCAACCTTTATCATCAGCCATCCACGCAAACTGCGACATATTATCTGCCAGTGTGCTGAATTCGGCTGCACTATCTTTAAGTTTTTTGTTCAATTCGGCTTCTTTAGTTACTTCTGCAGCCGTAACCACCACGCTTTCTATTTTGCCGTTTACATCCCGCTGAGCCAGGTAAGAAAATGTATAATACGACAACTCCATGCAGCCATTTCGCATAATGTGCACCGGCATTTCATATGCAGTAAAAGGTTCACCGGTGGTGTAAACTTTTTGTAAAATATCCATTAAACCCTGATCGATAATTTCAGGTAATACCACTGCCAGTGGCTTACCCAATACATCTGTTCCTTTACCCCAGGTATTTAAAATAACATCATTAGCAATGGTGATGATCATTTGCGGGCCATAAAAAACGGCCATTAAAAAAGGAGAAGTAAGAATGATATTTTTGTACCGGTTTTCTGACGCAGCCTGATTAGCATCTGCTGCATGCTGCTTTTCTTCTATACATAATAATATAAAATTCCCGGAACTAACCTTGCCGGAAATTAACCTGGCATTAATCAAATAAGAGCTGTTGGGTAAGGCTGATGGAGCGCTGATGGCTACATCAGCAAATGATGGATTTGCAGGAGTTAAGTTACTTAAAACTTTTTTTAAACCTGGGTTATTCCAGCGGGCATTATCAATATCAAAAAATAATTTGTCAAAAATAGCTGCTGCCGGTAAGTTGAATTTATTTAAAAAAGCTGTGTTAGCATATTTTAAATATAGTTTATCATCAAGCAACAATGCAGGTTCACGTATGGTATCAATAACCATTTGCAGGCGAGCAAAATTTTCTGATATTGTGTTTTCCATATTATATGGACAGGGTTTAGGTTTTAATGGAAAGTTGGGCAAGTTAATTATATTTCTGCAACATAAAATTTATTAAAATATACAATGATGCTTTGTAAGAATGCTATAATTAACTGCAAAAACTTTAGAATAAAATAGCAGCCCCATTATATAAAAAAAACTACCGCACTAAAAAGTACAATTAAAAACCCCATCAACTAAAATGAACCAGTACCAGATTATTACCAGTACCGGCTCATTGCTTAAAACTATAACCCATTAAAAAACCTGTATTAATAATTAGTCTTTACGGCCGCCGCCTTTAAGTAAGGCTACTAATAATAAAATAAAAACTAAGCCGCCAACAATCCACACCCAGGGTTGCTGATACCACCCGGAATCTTTTTTATTGATATCGATGTCTACGTCAAGCCCCTTTTCCTGTGCAAGGGTTTGCATTGCAATTAAAGTAAGCATTGAAAATGCCATTGTTTTTTTAATAATCTTGTTCATACTGGTAGTTTTTATTTTAAAGTTGATGAATAAAAATTTTACATTTTAAGTTAGTATAGCTGTTACCGTTTAAAAGTGTTTAAGCGGTATATACTAAATGAAATTATTTTCTTAACAATATTTATAATAATAATGCCAATCCTGTTTTAGTGTGTCAATACCAGTGTTTACAAAATATTTGACTCCATTTGTGGAAAATGTTCCACAATTATTTATGCCTGGGGAAACATTACCTTATCATAATTACAAAAAAAATATAAACCTAAATGCATTGCAATCAAAGTGTGAATTATATAAAAAAATATATGAATTGTATAATAGTTTTTACGCTTACGCGTAATATATTTGTACCGGTTTTCTAAGGGAAATGGTTTTCATAGGAAAGTGAATTCTAAAAACGGGCTGGATTTTTATCCTGGCCCCTTTTTTTTTAATAAACCTTCCGCTTAAGTAATTGTTAAATTTTTTGTTTCTATTGTTTACAATTTTGTTAAACAATTTTTAAATGCAACTCAAAAAAATTATTTACTACAGTTGGCTATCAAAATTCATTAAAGTTTTACCATAACCAAATCTGCGCTTTAAAATAACTGTGCAGAGAAAGTAATGATAAAAAAAAATCTTCTGCAAAAAAAAACGCTCCAATTTCTTGAAACGTTTTTTTAAATTATAATCCTGCTTGGTCGTTATTTCGTAGTTGCTATATATTTAACCAACTCCGTGCCAAAAACAAAAACATGTTTTTATTAGCATCATAGCAATACTTCAATCAACCAAACGGGATAATTTGTAGAAGTTTTTGCCACAACAGCGAGATGTGGGGAATGCTAATCTGAGGCAGCGGGAAGAATAATTATAAAACTGCTTCCTTTACCTGCCTCACTTTCTATGGCAAGACGGGCATTTATTTTTTGTAACAATTCTCTTACTAAAAATAACCCAAGGCCAGTTCCTTTTTCGCCATGGGTGCCGGCAGTACTTTCGTTTTGGTGCTGCAGCAGCGCTTCAATTTGTGCCGCATTCATGCCTGCACCTTCATCTTTAACTGTAATAAAATGCTGCTGCTCCCCTGCTGCAGTGCTTATATAAACCGTACTATCCGGGTTACTGTATTTAACAGCATTTGTAATTATATTCCGCAGCGCAATTTCTACAATAGCTGCATCGGCAGTAATATATTCAACCGCTGCATTTTTTTTAAATTGAATATTTTTTTGCAACGCCTGTGCGGTTACTGCATCCAAAGCATCATCAATACAAAATGACACATTAAGTCTGGTAACAGCCGGCTTTACATTTTTTATTTGCATATTGGCCCACACCAGCAAATTATCAAGCATATTGCTGGTTTGGCTTACTGCCTGCACCGTTAATTTTTTAAAATGTTCTTTTTTTTCTGCAGGCAAGCCGGGGCTGTCTGCCAGCGAAAGATACGCATTGAGTGTAGCCAGTGGATTTCGCAAATCGTGACTGAGGACTGAAAACAAACGATCCTTTACCTGGTTAAGGGTTTGCAATTCGTTTTTCTGCTTATTTATCTGCAGGTTTTTATCGTGCAGCAAAATATTATTTTGTTTACTGCGGCGGTAAAAAAATGCAAGCACTGCCAGTAAAACTATTACTCCCAAGGCAACTGTAATAAAAATGTTACGCTGGTTTTTTTGAGATGCTGTGGCTGCCTGCTGCTGTACCAGGCTAATATTTTTTTTCTGCAACTGGTAATCGGTTTCCAGTTGTGTTAACTGGTTTTTATTATCGTTGCTAAAAATACTGTCTTTAAGGTGATAATATTTTTGCAGATAATTGCTTTGCTGTTTATAATCCTGCATTGCCGCATACATATCGGCCATGTTACGGTAATTTTCTGTAACAATCCCTGCAAGCCCTTCCTGCATGGAGTATTCAATACTTTTATTAAAAGCCTCAATTGCTTTTGCATAATTGCCTGCCTGCGATTGTGTGGCACCGATATTATTATAAATTACCGCAAGGTTATCAACCGGGGTACCTGGCGCCGCTGTATACTTTTGTAAAACAGAATTAAAATATTGCAACGCCAGTGAAGTGTTTTTTTTGTGTTTGTAAGTAAGCCCCATATTACTCATGGCCGAAGTGACCATGTAATCGTTGTTAATTAGCCTGGCGATGGCCGTACTTTTTTGCAGGTAAATTAAGGCTGAGTCATATTGCTCATTCTGATCGTACATGGTACCCAACTGCCCGTAAAGTGATGCCAGTTGCCCGCTGTCTTTTGTTTGTTGAATTATGGCTTCTGCCTTTGTATAATATTCGCCGGCTTTATTAAAAGTTTTACTTTGAAAAAAAACATTACCGATAGACAGGTAGGCATTGGTTAACCGGCGGTTATCTTTTAGCTGCTCATAAATTTGTACACTTTGCTGGTAATAATCCAACGATTTGTCAAAATCATTTTTAAGTAAATAGCAAAACCCCAGATCGTAAAAAGCATTTGCCACTCTAAGATTATTATGTAATTTTTTAGCAATGGAAACTGCACGTTCAAAATATTCCACAGCCTTTGAAGGATTGTTATCAATGTAGTAACTGCCTATGCGGTTAAGCGTTTTTAAGGTATTACTGTCGTGCTGTTCAGTATCCAAAACATTGAGCAAACTATCTACCTGTTTATTCACCTGGCAAAAAGCAGCGGTGCAAAAAAACAATACTGTAAAAAGAAAAATAAATTTCATCTTAATTAAAAAAAATTAAATAAATCGTTTTATAGCCTGGTTACCTACAATAGCCTGCAGGATGGTTTCGGCATAGGTTTTACCAATGGGCAATTGCAGCAGCCCCAGGTAAACCACATCAGTTTCTACTGCACTAATTTTTAATTTATTAATGAGGTGTGTGCGGCTGATGCGAATAAAAAGATTACGGGGTAATTGTTGCTCTAAGTTTTTAAGGCTAACCAATGCAATTTTTTTATCACCGTTTTGTAAATAGATGTTTACAAAATCACCCAGCGATTCGGCGTACAACACTTCGGTGTAACTAATGCGTATGAAGGTATTTTTATCTTTTATAAAAAAAGATTCATCGTCTTTTAATTGAAAAGCTTCGGCTGTTGTTGTAGAAGCTTTGATGGTGGTAAGCAACTGTACTTTATCAATGGCCCTCAGCAATCTTTCGGGTTGTACTGGTTTTACAAGATAATCCACTGCGTCCAGCTCAAAGGCATCGGCTGCATAATTTGGGTGAGAGGTGATAAAAATAGTTAACGGCAATTGCTTAATACTTTTTGCCAGCTGTATACCGGAAAGGCCGGGCATTTCTATATCTAAAATTAATAAATCGGGTTGATGCAGCTGCAGCTGCTCTCTGGTTACCAATGCATTTTCGCAAACACTTATGCAGGTAAGCCCGGCAATTTTAGAAAGCTGCAGCTGAGTATATTCCCTGTATATTTCATCATCATCTGCCAGGATGTAAGTAAGGTTGTAAAGCATATCAGGATTTAAAAATAAACAATTTAGAGGTATTGCAATTTTTTTTTATCTACTCAAAAGCACTCTTTATCTACCTGAGGATGCTGTTTATCTACTTTAGCTTTTACGGGCATAAATACTTTATATATTCACATTGGTTTTTCATAGGATATTGGATTTTAAACGGGGCAGGATTTCTATCCAGCCCCCATTTTTTTAATTTAAGTTGATCACCCGGTTTTAATCCGGAATAATAAACGTCGTTAACCATTAACCTTGTGCCTTATCCATTTCCCATAGCATAAGCTGTGGGATTTTTTATTTTTAAGCTCCGCTATTTTATTGTATCCCCTTTTAAAGATAAGGCAAACTTTTCCACATCGCTATTTTACGTAGTAGGAATCGCATTTAATTACCGGGTAAAAAAATTATATTTGGAATCACTATTTACTAAACTAAAACAAACTGTTATGATGAAACTAAAAATTGTCTTTTTCTTTTTGTTTTTATTATTTGCTGCAACCTCATTTGCACAGGTACAGCAGGTAACAGAAGATGAGGCAGGCATTTCAAAAAGATTGCAATATGAAATTGATATTACTAAAGACCCTGCACTGGGTTATGTACCCAAAGGAAGATTGGTACAAGCTTACCAGTTAAGAAAAAACAAGGTGGATGAAATTAATGCTTTAAACATTTTAGCACCATTTACCTGGACGGAACGTGGGCCAAACAGCGACGCAGTTGGCGCAAGCAATGGTAATACCAGGCCGGGAAATGGAAAAACTTCGGGCAGGGTACGGGCCATTTGGGAAGACCTGGGTGATGCAACCGGCAAAACAGTTTGGGTAGGCGGTATTGATGGCGGACTTTGGAAAACAAATGATATTACACTTAACCCCGCCACCTGGACACCCATAAATGATTTTTTTGGCAACCTTGCTGTTGCAAGTATTTGCCAGGACCCTACCAATGTAAACATCATGTATTTTGGCACAGGCGAAAAAGCAATTAACGCTGATGCTGTAAGAGGAGCAGGTATTTGGATGAGTACCGATAATGGCGTTAACTGGAATGTAATGCCCGGCACCGCTAACTTTTGGAATGTGAGTAAACTGGTATGCGATGCCAGCGGCAATTTATATGTTGGCTGCAATTCTATTTCAAATACATCTGGCCTGCAGCGGTATACCAAATCAACCGGCACGTGGACTAATATTACACCCACCGGCCTTGATGCAAGAATACCTGATCTGGAACTTAGCAGTACCGGCAGACTGCATATTATTTGTGGATATTATAATTCTGCAGCTGCAAGCTCCGGATACCGTTATACCGACAATGCCGCAACTGTTACTTCGGGTACATGGACATCGCCGGCCACCACTTTTCCCACACAATACAATGTTACTTTAGAGAGCAGTGGCAATACATTATATGCTTTACCTGCAAATGCAAGCTGGCAAGTACCCACTATTTACAAATCAACCAATGGCGGTGCTAATTGGGCAGCTACCGGTACCACACCAGCATTTACAAGCGGGCAGGCATGGTATTGTATGGCAGTGGCCATTGACCCTAACAATGCTAACAATGTAATTGTGGGCAGCCTTGACTGTTATAAAACAACAAACGGTGGCAGCACCTGGACAAAAATAAGTGAGTGGGTAGGCACTGCGGGACAATACGTACACGCCGACCAGCAAATAATTACATGGCGCAATAATAACCAGGTTTTATTTGGTTGCGATGGCGGTGTACATTACTCGGCCAATGGCGGCACAACCATTACCGACCGCAACCAGGGTTTACGCATCAAACAATTTTATGCTGTTGCAAATCACCCAACAGCTACCAATTATTTTTTAGCAGGCGCACAGGATAATGGCGTTCATCAATTAAACAATGCAGGCATAGGTGCTTCGGTAGAAGTAACCGGTGGCGATGGAGCGTTTGTGCATATCGATCAAAACGAAGGCCAGTATCAATGGGGTTCGTATGTATACAATCAATACAGAAGAAGCGTAAACAGCGGCTCTACATGGACGTCAGTAAACTATTCTTCCTCGGCCGGCCGTTTTATTAATCCAACAGATTATGATGATGCAAATAATATTATGTACTGCAGCGGCGTGGCCAACGCATTTGTAAGATGGAGTAACCCTCAATCGGGCAGCACCTTTACTTCAGTTGCCATGAGCGGCTTAAATGCCGGAAAAGTTTCAGCAGTAAAAGTTTCTCCATACACCAACCACACTGTATTTTTTGGCGGCGGTGGCAGTGGTATTGCCCCTTCGTTAATAAAGGCAACGGCAGCAAATGCTACACCGGTATTTACCAGTATTATCGGCACAGGCATGAGCACCGTAAGCGCAAATATTTCTTGTATAGAATTGGGTACTGATGAGCAAAATATTATGGTGGCATATTCTAACTATGGTGTAAACAATGTGTGGGTATCCGGCAATGGTGGCACCAGTTGGGCTGCGGTAGATGGTAACCTGCCTGATATGCCGGTGCGATGGGCAATGTTTTACCCCGGCAGCAATTCCAAAGCAATTATTGCAACGGAAACCGGCATATGGCAAACAGATTTATTAAACGGTGCTGCTACAATTTGGAATCCGGAAACAAGTTTTCCAAATGTACGTACCGATATGCTGCAATACAGGGCCAGCGATGGCTTGCTTTCTGCGGCTACACATGGCCGGGGATTATTTACAACCGTAATTGGTGCAGCTCCTTCTTGTGGCAATGTAACAGGGTTAAACGCATCGGCTATTACAAATACCAGTGCAACTGTTAGCTGGTCGGCATTAAGTGGAGCATTAAGTTACGATGTGGATTATAAATTAAACTCTGCTTCTGTATGGACTAACGCAGTTACTGCCACCACCAATTTATCAACTGCGTTGAGCGGACTAACACAGGGCAGCTTATACGATTACAGGGTAAGGGCAAATTGCAGTGGTGCAACAGGCGCTTATGTACAGGCCCAATTTACCACCACATCTCCTGCAAGCTGTAATGCACCAACCGGATTAACTTCAACTGCCGTTACTGCAAGCAGTGCAACGCTAAGCTGGAGTGCAGTTAGTGGCGCAGCAAATTATGATGCAGAGTACAAATTGAATACTGCTACAGTATGGAGTACTGCAGCTACAGCCACCACTGGTACTTCTGTTTCGTTAAGTGGTTTAACAGCTTCTTCTTTGTACGACTGGAGAGTTAGGGCAAACTGCACTTCCGTTGGATTAAGCAGCGCTTACACCCAGGCACAATTTACAACTGGTGCAATAAACACTTGCCCCGGCCCGCTGGATGTAAGCACAAATGGTACTGCATCAGGCGCAGCCACTCTTTCTTTTAATACCGATGTAAAAGGATTGATTAGCCCTACAGGTGATAATGATTATTACAAGTTTGTTATTACTACAGGCGGCACTGCTACCATTACCTTAACCACATTGCCTTTTGATTACGATGTAAAATTGTACAGCAGTAATGGCACTACACAATTAGCTATATCACAGGCAGGTGGTACTACCAGTGAAAGCATCAGCAGAACTTATACGGCAGGTACGTATTATGTGCATGTGTACGGATACAATGGTGCAAACAGTGCTACAAACTGTTACACTTTAAAAGTACAATTAGGTACAGCAAGTATACCTGATTTACCCGTGGCTGCAGTGCAGGATATTAAGGTTAAAATATTTCCAAACCCGGTTAGTGATAAGGTAAGTATTTATATGGTTGGAGATAACCATCAAAAAAACTTAACCATACTGGATGTAAGCGGTAAAGTAGTATATACACAACAGGTTAACGATATGTTTACTACTTTAGATCTGCAAAAATTATCCAAAGGTGTTTATTTTATAAAAATTATACAACCAGATGGAAAAGTGTTGCACAACGAAAAAATAATAAAACAATAAAAATTGTTTTAAAAAAATACAGCCGCCCCAAAATTTGGGGCGGCTTTTTTATTCATAAAAAAAATGCTTGTTACTCATGCATACATAGCACAGGCACATGGGTATGGTACAGTAATTCTTTAGTATGGCTGCGGCTAAACATTTTTTCTATAAGATTATGTTTTTTAGGGATTACTACCATCCAGTCTATTTTTTCTTTTTGAGAAAACCAGTTGATGCCATTAGTAACATCTGCAGATAATATGGTTTGATAAAAGGGTTTTATGTCTTTTAATGATTCACTTAAATATTTACTTTCCTCCTGTAACTGGCCGGTTACTATTGTTTTAGGAAATGTAATATTTAATACATGCAGTTCGGCATAAAAATCATGCACCAATTTTTTTAATGATGCAATTGTGGAGGCAGCTACCTCATGCTGATAATCGCAGGCAAAGCCAATTTTTCTTACCGGTATAAATGTTGCTTTAGGTGGCACTACCAATACAGGATATTTTACCTGGTGAATAGCCCTGATAGTATTACTGCCCACAACCAGCCTTGTTAAAGCATTTTTACCTGATAAACCCATTACCACCAAATCTGGTTGAATGGTATCGCACAATGCATTTAACCCTTCAATTAATGCTGCATTTTCTGCTTTTATATAAATGGGAATGGTGCGCCGCAATGCTGCCTGTATATTCTTTTTAAATTCCTCCAGTTCATGCTCGGCAGCCTGTTGCATATCGGTAACGCTGATAAATGAATAGCCATATTCTGTAATGGGCACTACCATTTCGTAGCTATGATACAGCCATAATTCTCCACCATAAAACTCTGCAAGGTTACCGGCAAATATGGCGGCATTGGTTGCAGCCTCCGAAAAATCTACAGGCGCTATAATTTTTTTCATTATCTTATTTTTTATACTCCAAAAATATATACGGCCAGCTTTTTTTTTGCTGATGCAGATCAGTAAAGTTTATGATATGGTGAATACTTAATAGTAAAATATTGGCCTGGTTTAATTATCGCACAACATCGTGGCCGTTACGTATACCAGTTTGCCCATCCGGTAACAATACCCTATCTTCGCCGTTCTCCACACAAAAATTACGGCAGGTTGTAAGCCGGTGGTACAAACAAATTTCCTTCGCTGATTTTAGAAAATACAACGTCCTTTTCAGCTTTACATCATAAACCATTATTAATGGATTTTAATCAATTAGGGTTAATTGAACCCATCCTTAAAGCTTTATCCCAACAGGGTTACAGCACCCCAACCCCTATTCAGCAGCAAGCCATTCCCATTGTATTAAAGCAACAGGACCTGTTAGGCTGTGCACAAACCGGTACCGGTAAAACCGCCGCATTTGCTATACCTATTTTACAATTATTGTATCAGCAAAAGCAGCATGTACCCGGTATAAAAGTTTTAATACTTACACCCACACGTGAGCTTGCCATACAAATAAATGAAAGTTTTGCAGCATACGGGCAACACACTAATATTACACATACCGTAATTTTTGGAGGAGTATCACAATTACACCAAACCGTTGCTTTAAAAAAAGGCGTGGATGTTTTAATTGCCACACCCGGCCGCTTATTAGATTTAATGAGCCAGGGATTTATTAACCTGCGCCATTTACAAATTTTTGTGCTGGATGAAGCAGACCGTATGTTAGACATGGGTTTTATACACGACGTAAAAAAAGTAATTGTGCGCCTGCCCGAAAAAAGGCAAACACTTTTTTTCTCGGCCACCATGCCCGATGAGATACAGAAATTAGCCAACGTGTTACTTACTAAACCGGCTAAGGTAGAAGTAACACCAGTATCCTCCACCGTGGATGCTATTGAACAAAGTTTATATTATGTAGATAAGCAGGATAAAAATAAATTATTGCTGCATTTATTAAAAGATAATGCTATTGCAACAGCACTTGTTTTTACAAGAACAAAACACGGTGCCGATAAAGT
This sequence comes from Ferruginibacter sp., assembly GCA_043756235.1. Lineage (GTDB taxonomy): Bacteria > Bacteroidota > Bacteroidia > Chitinophagales > Chitinophagaceae > Ferruginibacter. The sequence goes on from JAYURK010000077.1 coordinate 30,911, forward strand.
AGTAAAAGTTTTGCACCACGAAAATATTACAGCTGCTGCTATACACGGCAACAAATCGCAAAATGCCAGGCAAAATGCATTAAGCAATTTTAAAAATGGTAAACTGCGTGTGCTGGTGGCAACCGATATTGCAGCAAGAGGTATTGATATTGATGACCTGAGCCATGTTATTAATTTTGAATTACCCGAAGTGCCCGAAACTTATGTGCACCGCATTGGAAGAACCGGCAGGGCTGGTAACACCGGCATAGCATTTTCTTTTTGCGATGCAGATGAAAAAACAGAATTAAGGGATATACAAAAATTAATAGGCAAAACTATTCCACAAATTACCGGCCACCCTTACCTGTTATCTCCAAATGCGCAGCCGCAGGCACCATCCAGTAAACCACACCAGCGGCCCAATTTTAAAAGCCGCGGTAATAATAATAACGCACCCGACAGAAACGGTAGAAGAAGTTTTAGTTCGGGAAGAGGAGGAAGATAATTTGAAAAATTGTTTTTTTTAATAATGAGGCTGCAATTTTTGCGGCCTCATTATTTTTTATTATACTAAAACCTCAATACGCTTCCTCTATTAAAAATCAGGTAACTTCAAATAAATTACTTCCCTCAACTTTTCTTAATTTCAATAATGTTTATTTTAAATGAAGCGCTTGTTTTCCCTGATGTAGAAACTGCAGGCGAGGAAGGACTTTTATGTGCAGGTGGCGATTTAAGTACCGAACGTTTATTACTGGCTTATAAAAGCGGCATCTTTCCGTGGTACAGCCAGGGCGAACCCATTTGCTGGTGGTGCCCAAACCCAAGATTTGTTCTATTTCCGGCCCAACTAAAAATAAGCAAGAGCATGCACTCCGTTTTACATAATGGCAGTTTCCGTTTTACCATCAACAAGGCTTTTGATAAAGTAATTGCCAATTGTAAAACCATTAAAAGAAAACACGAGGAAGGCACCTGGATACAGCAGGAAATAATTGACGCATATACTCAACTGCACCAGCTTGGTTTTGCACTAAGTGCCGAAGCCTGGCAAGACGGGCAATTAGTGGGCGGATTATATGGCGTATTACTCGGTAATATTTTTTTTGGCGAGAGTATGTTCAGCACAAAAAATAATGCCAGCAAATTTGCATTCATCAATTTTGTTAAGCACTTACAAAAACAACAGGTTAAATTAATAGATTGCCAGATTTACACATCCCACCTGGAAAGCCTTGGCGCAAAAATGATTGAGAGAAAATTATTTTGCGAAATACTGGCTAAGGAGGTTTAACCACAGATTCTTATCGTACTAATTTTCAAAACCGCCGTCAGGGTTTGCAACCGCTGACGGGGTTTTGAAAGTTTTCGTAAAATCATCTTTTAAACTTTTGTTTCAAAGCAGCCAGTGCATCTGTAAGCGGCACTTCTTTCTCAGCTGTTTTTACAGCATCAGTAAAAGGTTTTTTAACCCCGGTAAATTGTTTGCGTTCCGGTACCGGTAAAGTTTGTTTAATAGATAAAGCGATTCTTTTACGTGCCGTATCTACTTCTAAAATTTTTACGTTTACTTTTTGATTCAGTTTTAATACTTCGTTGGGGTCGGTAATGTAAGTGTGAGAAATTTCCGATACATGCACCAGGCCATCCTGCTTTACACCAATATCTATAAACGCACCAAACCGGGTAATGTTAGTTACTACTCCCGGCACTTCCATTCCAATTTTTACATCATCAATACTGTAAATATTAGCAAACTCAAATTGCTGTACTTCGCTGCGTGGATCGAGACCGGGCTTTTTTAATTCGTTTAAAATATCTTTTATGGTAAGCTCCCCAATTTGTTCGGTGGCATATTTTTTTGCATCTACGGTTTTTAATAAATCTTCTTTACCAATAATTGCATTTACGGCAACACCTAAATCTTTGGCCATGTTTTGCACTACCGTGTATGCTTCGGGATGTACTGCGCTGGCATCCAGTAAATCTTCCCCATCTTTTATGCGTAAAAAACCGGCACATTGTTCAAAGGCTTTACCACCAAGGCGTGGCACTTTTAATAATTGTTTGCGGCTGCTGAATTTACCAATTTCATTGCGGTACTTAACAATATTATCGGCCAGTGTGCTGCCAATACCACTTACATAACTCAGTAAATGTTTGCTGGCTGTATTTAAATTTACGCCAACATTATTTACGCAACTTATAACGGTAGCGTCCAGCCGTTCTTTTAAACGAAACTGGTTTACATCATGCTGATACTGCCCCACACCAATACTTTTAGGATCAAGTTTTACTAATTCTGCCAGCGGATCCATCAACCTTCTGCCGATACTGACTGCGCCACGTACTGTAATATCTTCATTGGGAAATTCTTCTCTTGCAATAGCAGAAGCAGAATAAATAGAAGCCCCATCTTCATTAACTAAAAATACCGGCAGGTTTAAGTTTAATTTTTTAATAAATTGCTCTGTTTCTCTTCCGGCCGTGCCATCGCCAATGGCAAAAACTTCAATGCCGTATTGTGCTACTAAATTTTTAATTTTTATCTCTTCTGCAGCCATACGGTTATTCTCGTGCGGAAAAATAAGCTCCGTTTTTTGCAGCTCTCCTTTTTCATCTAAACAAACAACTTTACAGCCGGTGCGGTAACCGGGATCTATCGCCAAAATTCTTTTACTGCCCAATGGCGAACTCAATAATAACTGGCGTAAATTTTCTGCAAAAACATTTATCGCATCTTCATCAGCTTTAGTTTTTAAAGCCGTACGAAATTCAGTTTCTAAACTGGGTTGCAGCAATCTCCTGTACGCATCTTTAACGGCTTTGCGAATTTGATCGCTGCTATTGCTCATTCCTTTTATATACAACCCCTCAATCATTTCCAGCGCCTCATCTTCTGCCGGCGAAATTTCTATCCTTAAAAAACCTTCTAAAAATCCACGGAGTACTGCTAATATTCTATGAGATGGAATTTTAGCAATCAATTCGCTGAACTCAAAATAATCTTTGTACTTAATGCCTTCGGTTTCTTTTTCGGTAACTATTTTACTTTGTAAGGTAGCGGCTGTTTCAAAAAGTTTACGCAGTTTTGCTCTTACTGCTGCATCTTCATTTACTGTTTCGGCAATAATATCCCTTGCACCCTGCAATGCAGCATCAGCATCAATTATTTTTTCATTAATAAATTTTGTGGCTTCCGTAAGTAAATCGCCATCGGTTTGTGCAATAATAAAATTCGCTAAGGGTTCCAACCCATTTTCTCTTGCTGTTTGTGCCTTAGTTTTTCTTTTGGGTTTAAAGGGCAGATAAATATCTTCAAGTTCTGCAATGGTAGTTGCTTTTTTTAATTTTTCCTGCAAAGCTTCCGTCATTTTTTCCTGCTCGGTAATGGCTTTTTCTATAAAAGTTTTACGTTCCGTAAATTCCTTTAAAAATTTTGCTTCTTCCTGTATCTGTTCAATCTGCACTTCATCCAGTGCACCGGTTTTGTCTTTACGGTACCGTGCAATAAAAGGAATAGTAGCGCCTTCTTCCAGTAAGGCTAAAACCGCTTCTACCTGTTGTATTTTAAAATTAAATTTTTGTGCTATTGGTTGAATGAACGCTGACATGGGTTAAATTAATTGTTATCGAATTGCTTTTAGTTGACGACGGACCACGGACGACCGACCACCCGAAGACTACAACTGTCGTCTGTCGTCTTTTGGCGGATGCGAAAATAATGCTGTGTTTCCAAACAAAAAATTGGAAGAGTGGTGGCAATTAATTAAGGTGAATTGTTTTGCGCAATAAGTAAAAATACCCAAACCGTAAATGACGCAATTCTTTAAATACATTTCGCCATCGCACTTACTACACCGCTATTGGCAACTCTACTTTTATTTCGCAGCCTTTGCCCGGTGCCGAAATAACCATAAATTTTCCGGAAAAAGATTCTGCCCTTTTTTTAATATTGCTGAGGCCAATGCCTTTTTTTGCGGTTTTTACATTAAAGCCTTTGCCGTTATCGGCAATACGCATTTTTACTGCCGACCGGGTTTGGGTTACCGCCACTTCTATTTCACTGGCCTCGGCATATTTTACAATATTTTTTATTTGCTCCTGTAATATCCGGTATAAATTTATTTGCATATCGCCGTTAACTGCATTGCAGCCATCATCAAAATTTAATTTAATGTTGAATTGCCCGTTTACATTAAAAGTTTGCAACAAATCTTCAAAAGCATTTCTTAAAGAGTTATCATCAAAAGAGGCAGGCGCCAGCTTATGCGATAGTTTACGCAGTTCATCAATAGCACTTAAAATATGCCCCTTGCCCATTTGTATAAATTCAAAAGCCTGTTTTGTACCAACTGTATTTTCTTTTACCATACCTAAAGCCATTACAGAGCCGGCCAAAATCTGATTTACATTATCATGCAGTTCGCCACCTATAAAATTACGTTCCTGCTCCTGTGCATCAATAATAGCTTTATTGGTTCGCATTTCTTCCTGTACCTGGTAAGTAATATCCTGCATGGCGCCAATCATCCTGGCGGGATTTCCATTTTCATCAAACTGTACATAAGCCCTGTCGAAAATATATTTATAACTGTCATCGGCACAGCGAAAGCGGTAATTGATCTGGAATTTTTGTAACCCTTTTTCAAAAACATCTTCTACCAGTTCTGTAACTTTTTTAAAATCATCAGGATGAATTTTTTCGTTCCACCAGTCTACCACATTTTCTACTTCGGAAGTTTGATAGCCCAGTATGTTGGTAATACCATCGTTGTACAACATAGTATTATGCACAATATCCCAATCCCAAATGGTATCGCTGGTTGCCCGTGCCAGTATATCATAACGCTCCACAGCTAATTTTAATTTAAGCACTGCATTTTTACGAAGCTCTTCTTTCTCAAAAATTTCTAATGCAAAAGACACATCATTGGTGGCTTCAGTTAATAATGCAATTTCGGGTGCATCAAAAAAATTTTTAGTTGCTGTATAAAACGAAAACAGGCCTGCAACTTTTCCAAACTTTTTTATCGGCAATACCATAAAGGAATGGTAACCGCGGCGCAAGGCTTCTTTTTTTGAGGGGGACATCACGCTATCATTTTCAATATCGTTACATACCAAATATTTTTCCTGCAACAAAGCAGTGGCAACAGGGCAATTACTTTCGGCTTCGTTTTGTACAGCAGTGGGTTTTATAAAGAAGGGATAATCACTGTCGTCGCCTGCATGCATAACCGGTTTCAAAATTTTTGTGGTGTCATCGATCATGCCTATCCATGCCATACGAAACTTACCTTCGGTTACAGCAATCTGGCAGGCTGCTTTAAACAGCGTGGCTTCATCACGGGTATGCACAATCATTTGGTTGATGTGGCTGATTACGGAGTACAGGCGGTTGGCTTTTAAAATTTTTTGTTCGGCTTTTTTTCTTTCACTTATATCCCTCAAATTGGTGATGATGCCGCCAATTGCAGGGTCGTGCAGCATATTTTTTACTACACCTTCCAACCATAAATAATGCCCGTTTAAATGTTTTAAGCGCAAAGCAATGGGAATTGTTTTGCCGGGTGATGCCATTACGGATTTCATTAAATCCATTATTTTATTTACATCCTCCGGGTGAAGATATTTTGCTATGGCCACTTTTTCATTTTGTTGTAATAAACGGCCCGTAGTATGTGCAGTAGAATCGCTGCTGTAAAGCACTACTAATTTTTCATCAATTAAAGTTATAATACCTTCATTATTTTCTACCAATGCCCTGAAACGTTTTTCTTTTTTACTCAATTCCTCAGTACGGTCTTTAACCCTTTGTTCCAGTTCGTCGTTCATTTGTTGTAAGGCAGCTGCAGCATTTTCTTTTTCAATATTATCTGTTTTTATTTTTTTAATAAATACCGCAAGTAATAAAAGGATGGCCGCCATTGTTAAAAATAAAAACCCCTGCAGGTTGCGGGCACTTTCATCATTTTGTTCTTTATATTTTGCAAGCAACAAATTTTCGGTATCCTGTATATTATCACTCAACTGGCGAATATGATCAATATATAATTTCCCTTCGCCGGTTTCTACCAGCCGCATTGCAGCGCCGGCTCCTGCGGTTTGATATGCCGAAAGCGCCATTTTTGAAAACTCAATTCTTTTATCTGCCAGCCGTATTATAGAATCGATTTGTATTTGCTGAGGCTGACGTTTATAAGTAAGTAATTTTAGCTGTGCAAGCTGTTCGTAAATTTGCTGCTGTAATTTTTGTTGTGGTGGTAAAAAACTATTTTTTCCGGTAAGTATATAAGCCCTGAAGGCCGACTCGTTGCTGAGGGCAAGTGAAAGCGTTTTTTTAGCTGCAAGTTGTACAGCCTGGCTATTAGTTAAATTTTTTGCCGAAGTTATAACCTGTGAAGTTTGGTAAACGGTAATTAATAAAATAATTACAATAAATCCTAAAAGAATTTTAATGCCATTGGTGTAATTTTTATAAGAGGCAAGCATAAATTTCATAGATATTGACTGGAATGCCTTTGCCAATTGTGCAAATAAGGCTGATTTATTTTGTAAAGTAAACAAAATAATTCACTGCAAACACCTTAGCGCTTACCAATTTTTGCCGATTGCTTTTGCTGCACTCTTACTAACTAACTGCTTTAAACGTAAAATTATTGTATTAATTTATTTATTTACTGCTAAATTATTAAGAATGTTATTGTTTATAAATGAGCAAAAAAAATTGGATAACAAAATTTACAGTGTAACCTGCTATTTACGGGGGTAGCTAAAACGAAGCTGACCTGTTAATTATGTAACATTAATTATAATTTTTTTGTGGGGGTTAGCTGCTGCAAAGGAGTAGATGCTGTTACGGATATAATCGTTATCGGCATAAGGGTTTAAATAATTTTTCAGTTCAACAGCAGTTTGTGGTTTTAAATGTTGAGGGATGTAGCCCATGCCCCAAAAGCATCCTCTTTCAATTAAAAGACATAATTTTTCGGCTGCCTTAATTCCTTCATCTACCACTATAAATGTGGGCAGTTGCCCGTTTAAAGTTTCCAGTGCTTTTTTTATTTTACCATTATAAATTATGGGAGGATCTAAAAATTCGTAATCTTTTACAGTAAAAGGAGTTTTATCTAAAAAACACAGTTTACTATTTAATTCAAACTCCTCTACCATATTTTTTAACAGCACCAGGCCTTCGTGCAATAAATTAAAAACATACAATGCCTTTACATTTTTATTCTTTTTATCAATTGCCAACCGCATATACCCTCTTGCATCTTCAAATAAATACAATGCATATTTTTGTAAGGGTTGTTTTTGACTGCGGTTGTATAATGGCCATAGTTTTTTTATTTCGGTGCTTTCTAAAACCAACGCTTCTAATTCTGTAGCACATTCTTTAAAATCTACTTTATAAATATTACGTAAAAAGTTTTGTCGTTTCCTGTCGGGGTCGTTATGGGTAAAATGGCTGCTTACTCTTTTTTTTATATTAATAGCCTTACCCACGTAAACAATTTTATCTTTATTGTTATAAAAATAATACACACCGGGTTTTGCAGGCAGTTTGTCAATTTCCTTTTTATCCAGATGCAAAGGCAGCCATTGTTCTTTAGATAATTTTTTAAGCATTTCATTAATAAAAATTTCGCCGTTATTAGCCAGGTAATGATCAAAGAGTTGCACGGTGGCTTTTGCATCGCCCCCGGCACGGTGGCGGTTTTCGATATTAACTTGTAAAGAGCGGCAAAGGTTTCCTAAACTGTAAGATGGCAGGCCGGGAAAAATTTTTCTGCCCAGGCGTACGGTACATAATTTTTTTGCGGTTAAATCGTATCCGCTATTTTTTAACTGATGTTTTATAAAACTGTAATCGAAATTTACATTGTGTGCTACAAAAATTTTATCGTTAAGCAAATCAAACAGCACATCGGCAATATCATCAAATGCGGGTGCATCGCTTACCATATCATTATCTATACCGGTTAATGCCGTAATGTAGCGGGGAATATTTTGTTGAGGATTGATAAGTGTTTCAAAACGTTTTACCACTTTGGTACCATCATGTATAAACACAGCAATTTCGGTAATGCCGTGTGATGCTGCATAACCGCCGGTGGTTTCTATATCTACAATAGCGTACAAGGTGGTTGATCGGTTTTTAGTTGATAGTTGTTAGTAAGGAAGGCCAATTTACTAATTATTTTAGTTGTAGCGTAAAATGTTTTTGGAGAAACACGCCAGCGGCGGGTTCAAAAAGAATTCGCCACAGACGAATTCCTACAAAAGCGTTTCTAAATAATGCGTTTTAATATTAAAGAGACTTTTTAAGCCGGCAACTTTATCCAGATTTTCTTTTTTTGCAGTTTCGGTCTTTGCTGATTTAACTCCAACTATTAAAACATTTTTTGGTGTGTGTTCAGTTGCAATAAATTCAAACACTTTTGTTTTGTAGCCATGTGCTTCTAAAATTAATGAGCGGATGCTATCAGTAACAATTTCGGCCTGCCGCTCCAATAAAATACCATGCTTTGTTATATTTTTCAATTCATTGTAGGGCTCCATTTGTTTACGAATTTGTTTATGGCAACATGGGGCACAAATAATAACTTTTGCAGTAGCCTGTATGCCTTTGTAAATAGCATCGTCTGTAGCGGTATCGCAGGCGTGCAATGCAATCAGCATGTCAATTGAGTTTAATGCAGCATCCTGAATAGTTCCTTTTTTAAAAATCAAATTGTTATAATTTACCGCTGCTGCAATAGCATTGCATTTATTTACAAGGTCTTCCCGCATTTCAATACCGGTAACAGTTGCTGCCAACTTTAAATTAGCAGTTAAATAATCGTACAAAGCAAAAGTTAAATAACCTTTGCCGCTGCCCATATCTGCAACTGTAATTTTATTTTTAAAATCAATATCCTTAATAATGCCTTCAATAATTTCTACATAGCGGTTAATTTGTTTAAACTTATCCTGCATGTCTTTTTTCACTATACCTGCTGCAGTGGTAATACCCAGTTGGTGTAAATACAATGCCGTGGCAGAATTTATAACCCGATTTTTTTGTTTATCATGCTGCTGTGCATCTTCATTAATTAATAAACTGGCAGGCCGGGTAATTATTTTTACAGTACCGCTTTTATCTGTTGATAAATGAAAATCGTTTATAGCCGTAAACAAATCTGCATTATAAAAATCGGTTTGCAGCATTTTCTCCATTAAAATAAGGCTTTCTTTTAAATCGTAATTTTTGAAAGTATCATTGGTATTGTTGCGGTAGGTAAAAGAAAGTTTAGCAACGTTTTTTATTGTTACCGGTTTAATGAAAATATTTTTCAACTCCGCAGCTTTATCTCTTTTATTGCCCAGCGTAATTTTAATAAGCTGCTGCCCGCCAAAACTTGTAGAAATATTTTGAAGAAAATGTTGCAGATTATGTTGCATGAATTTAATTTTTAACGACATTGCAAATGTAATCAATATGCACAGGCATAATGAGCTTACTATTTTAAAACATTTAAAAGCCGGGATATGAAAATTGATAAATTTCCTTTTACCATACTGGACTGGACCAACATGGAAGTTACCGAACGTGATGGCGTTACCGGCAAAACCACCAGCCGCATTTTTTTTATGGGATCCATAAGGGTTCGTATGGTGGAATATTCAGCCGGGTACCTGGCCGATCATTGGTGCCACAAAGGCCATGTTATTTACTGTATAGCGGGAGCAATGGAAACTAAACTGGAAGATGGCAGAAGTTTTAATTTTTTACAAGGCATGACTTATCATGTGGGTGACGATTGCGAAGCACACCGTTCTTCTTCGGTAAATGGATGCAAACTGCTTATTGTGGATTAGCATTTTTATTTTCTCCAAATTTAGTAACGGCATCTTTATGGCGCAGCATTTTTATTAATTGTATCAGGGCTGTAATTGCAAAAATGCCGCCTATCACCCAATTTAAATATTGCTGGCTGTTGGCTATCCTGCTCACCATCCATTTGCCACCAAAAATAAATACAGCGTTGCCCAATAATGTCCCCGTACCAATACCCAATATATAACTGTTATAGTGATCTTGCCTGGGCTGCAGAATTTTTTTGGTAAATAAAACTGTACTCCACCCAAACCAAAAAGGTATTTGCACAGGGTTAATGGCGCACATGAACATGCCCAGTAAAAAACGATGCATATTATTTTGCAGTAAAACATTTTTTGCATCGCGCCCTTCTTTTGCTGCTGCAATAAAACTGCCGGCAGCGAGTGCAATAATAATGATAAGCGTTAACCATTCCATCGCCTTCATCAGTTTATCCTGCTTACGCACCCAATCAATACCCACTAATGAAATTCTTACATAGATCATTTCTACCAATAACGATCCCAAAGAAAAATACATGGCATTTTTAATACTTTCCTGTATGCCAATTTGCATTGCAGCAATGTTGAGCGTACCTAAAGGCAGGCTTCCTAAAAAGCTTATCATTAATCCCCAACAAAAAATTTTTATTAATTTCTGCATCAAATAAAATCGAATTAAGAATATCGAATGGCAAAATATCGAATTGAGAAATGTCGAATTGAAAAATATCGAATGGCGAATGTTTTTATACTTGAGCATACATTCGATATTGCACATTCACCATTCACCATTCACATTTTTATCCCATTTGTCCATCAGCCCCTTTCATCATTTTAAAATTTTCCGTGGCTTCTTTTAAAAATTTTCTTCCTTTTAAAAATGGCCAGGGTGCTATACCCTGCTGCCGGTTGTATTTACTTATTTGGTACAGCGCCTTCCAGTGCATTAATATTTCTTTGTATGCACGGGTTAGGCTGTAACCGGTATCATAAAAATGATTAGGCTCGGCACCGCAACCATTATATTCCAGGATAGTAAAATTTTTGCCATTTTTTAAATCTTCCACATTGGTACACATAATATCGTACCGGCCATAAAAAAAATCATTTACCCGTAAACTTATCCCGTCAAAAAGCGCTGCTAATTTTTCATCTATATGTTCTTTTAAATCTACAAAGTGAGCACCACGGTTGTGGTTGGCCGCATAACTCAGCATATATCTTTCACCGGCAGGTAAAACCTCATGCCATTTTTCTTTATGCTTGCTGTGCATTTCTCCTATTCTTTTATTGCCTTTAGGATGTTGCAGCACTAATTCTTCCACAGTATGTTTTCCATCACCCGTAATTTGTAGGGGGATTTTATGTAAAAATCCTGTAACCCTGCCTTTATTTTCTTTGGGATGACGGATATAAAAAACACTTACTTCCATGGGATAATGTACCATCTTTTGTACAATATACTCCACCGGCACTTTTGTATGATATACACTAAATTCTTCCTCATTATCAATTTTTCTAAACAACACTCCCTGCCCGCCAACTTCGGGTTTTACAATTAAAGGATAATGAATATCAGTTGTTGCCAACCGTTGCAGCACAGCTTTAAAATCTTCCTGCGGTTTTACATTAAAAGTTGTGGGATACAATTCTACAGGCAGCAAATCGTACATTTCTTTTTTGGGCTCGCCTTCCATACCACCAAAAGTAAGTTTAGGGTTGCTGCTGGTAAAAAACCAAACTGCATTTGATTTTATGATGTACCAAAGCCATACCGGGGTAATGGGTGCATACAGCAATTTAAAAGGCCAGGCCTCCCAATTAGTTATTTTGTGTAAAATATTTTTCAAATGGTTATTTATAATTTTCAAAAATAAACCCTAAACATCAAACGGCAATCGTAAAACTATTAATTACATTTGCTGATAGAAATTATTACATATGCATGTACCAACAATGGCCGAAATGACGGCGAATGGCGAAAACCCCGAAATATTATTTTGGGTGGGTTGCGCCGGAAGTTTTGACGCAAGGGCTCAAAAAATTACCAAAGCATTTGTTACCATTTTAGATAAAGTGGGTACCAAATACGCCATTTTGGGTAAAGAAGAAATGTGTACCGGCGACCCTGCAAGGCGCAGCGGCAACGAATTTATGTTTCAGATGATGGCCTATCAAAATATACAAATACTGAATGGCTATGGCATAAAAAAAATTGTTACTGCCTGTCCGCATTGTTTTAATACTTTAAAAAATGAGTACCCCGAACTGGGAGGCACTTACGAAGTAATTCACCACGCCACATTTATACAGCAACTGATTGATGAAGGCAAAATTAAAATGAGCGAAGGCGGCACGTTTAAAGGAAAAAAAATTACTTACCACGACAGTTGTTATTTAGGCCGTGCCAACAATATTTATGAAGCACCACGAAAAGTTTTAGAAGCTTTAGATGCTGAACTGGTAGAAATGAAACGTTGCAAAAGTAATGGCTTATGCTGCGGTGCCGGTGGTGCACAAATGTGGAAAGAAGAAGAAAAAGGAACTACAAGAATTAATTTAGAAAGAACAAATGAAGCATTGGCTACAGGTGCAACTGTTATTGCTGCGGCCTGCCCGTTTTGCAACACCATGATGACGGATGGTGTAAAAAGTAATGAGAAGGAAGGTGAAGTGCAGGTGCTGGATATTGCGGAGTTGGTGGCGGCATCGATGTAACCCCCTCCTTGAACTTCGTTCGTTCTCTTATCAGAGAACCCTTGAAGGGGGAGGAAATGGAGAAGATTAAATTTGAGATTGGAGCTTGAATAAAATATTTTTAAAATGAATACAGACATAACAGCACATATTCCTGAAGATTTTGATGATAACTCCAAAGTATGTATTTACCAGAGCAGCCGTTTGTTTTTAATGAGCGAAGCTTTTGAAATGGAATACATGCTTAAAAATTTTGTTACCAACTGGAAAAGCCATGGCGATACGGTGAAAGGTTTTGCCAATTTATTTTTTGGGCAGTTTATAATTGTAATGGCGGATGAAACACAAAGTGGAGTAAGTGGCTGCAGTACCGATAGCTCTGTTCATTTAATAAAAACCATTGAGCAAAAATTTAATGTGGATTTGTTTAACCGCCAAAACCTAGCCTTTATTGTAAAAGGTAAAATACAATTGCTGCCTTTATCACAATTAAATTATGCGGCAGAAAATAATTTTATAAAAGCAGACACTTTGTATTTTAATAACACAGTATTGACTAAAAAAGAATTACTGGAAAAATGGATTGTGCCGGTTAAGGAGAGTTGGTTGGGTAAGAAGATACCTGCAAAAATTTAATACTTTTATTTTTTTATTTTTTTCAGCAACGCTTCTCTTCCGTTTTTCTTCACCTTCTTACTAAAAATATAACTCAGTGCAATTCTAAAATTTTTTGTTTTAGTGGTGCTGTAACTTTCTAAATTAAAATTACTGGCATAAGTAAAGTTTTTATTTTGCTGCTGTCTGAAGGGATCAATAACACTTAATGCCAGTACCATTTTCTTTTTAAATAATTTTTGCTGCAAGCCCATACTCATGCTTAATGTGCTTCTAACAGTGCCCTGCGGATTGGCAAAGCGGTTGTAAGTGATGCTTGCATTACTGTTGAGTAAATCGTTAAACTGGTAGCTGCCGTTAAAGGTTGAGAAAATAGAGCCGCCATTACGGTATTTATTTACTGTTCTGTCGTGGTTGCTGTACACATTATAACTGTAGCCCAAACTCAAATTCAATTTTGTTTTTTCACTTAATGTGTAGCCGCCCCAGGTATTGGCTTCGTATTCTTTGCGGCCGCTAAGGTTTTGCCAGGTGGTGGTAGTGCTGCCATTAGGCTGGCGGGTACGTATAGAGCTGTAAATATTTTGCAAAGCATTATACCCTGTTGATGCATTGATGTAAAATTTTTTATTCCATTTACCAATAATAAAATCAAAATTATCGGCAAAATATGGTTGCAGGTATGGGTTACCAAAACGTGTATTGTACGGGTCGCCATAATCTACGCTGGGGTTAAGCTGGGCTAAGCCCGGCCGCTGTATGGTGCGTTTGTAACTTAAAGTAACAGTAATATCATTTGCCCATTTTTTTATAGCCGTTACAAAAGGTAAAGCACTCCAGTAATTATTGGCAAAATCATCTGTACTGTTTACAATTTCAAAATTGGTAGTGGTTTGTTCAATTTGTGTACCGGCAGTAATATTAAAATCTGGTTTTATGGTATAACGCAATGCGGCCCTGTAAAAAAATATGTTCTGGTGAAACTCAATATCATTACTCAGCAAATCGCTTTTTATAAAAATATTATCCGGCTTTTTTAAAAACACCGTATTTAAAATATTATGGCTGTTAGTGCTTATTAATCCATTTCCCAGGTTAAGGTAAAATTTATTGCTTTTCAGCGGCCTGTCGTAATTTAAACGAAAACTTATGGTGGTACTTTTTATTTTAGTATCCTGCTGCTGACTACTGTCGGTACCGGTAAAAGTATAATCAGGATTTAAAAATTGCTGGTAATAATCTCTTTCGTTATTATTAATACCAAAATTTAAACCGGTAATAATTTTAAAAACTACACCGGGCTTTTTGCCTTTGTTAGTGTAGGTAGCATTAAAATTTGGCGAAGCCGTGTTACTGCTGGTTGCCGTAAACCGGTTACTCAACCTGTAAATTAAATTGCTGCTGCTAAGGTTGGTGTATTGGTTATTGTTATTGCTTTCTGCAGTACTGCTGTTATAGAATGCTGTAAAATTAAAAGCATGGCGTTTGTTTAAATCGTAATCCAAACTAACCCTTGCGTTGGGCCGCAAACTGTTATTGCTGTTAAAGCCGGTGGTGTTAAAGTAATTTACAGAATCAGTATAAATATTTTGCCTGTTGCTGTAACTGCTGCCTTCAAATTCGTTGTAACCAAAACCTGCGCTTATGTTTAATGCAATTTTATTTTTACGGTAAGCAAAATTTCCGTTTATACCATTTTCGCCACGGGTACCATAACTTATATTTAAGCGGCCGCTCATACCTACTCTTCCTTTTTTAGTTACAATATTTATAACGCCGCCTCTTTCACTTGCATATTGCGGTGGCGGTGTGGTCATCACTTCTATTTTATCAATCATACTGCCGGGCATGCTCTCTAATAAATCCTGTAATTGTTTGGCATTTAATTCTACCGGTTTATCATCAATTAATATTTTTACCTCTTTACCACGCAGTTGTATTTTACCATCGTTATCTACATTTACAAGCGGCGTTTGTTTTAATAATTCGGTGGTGGAAGCACCAGAGCTTAATGCCGATTCGCCAGCATTAAAAATTATTTTTCCATCTTTATTTTCAATAAGCGGTTTTTCTGCATAAATAATTACTTCTTCTAAATCGGTAGTTTTTTTATGCAGCTTAATATCATTTAAATCAAAATCGTAACGTTCGGCTCTTATATAAATGCTGTCCAGCCGCAAATTACTATAACCCATCATGGTTATTTGTAAACGATAATATCCGTAGGTTAAATGCTCAAATAAAAACGAGCCGTCTTTTGCTGTGATTACAGTGGAGGCAAATAAACTATCCGCAATTTTACTTAAAGTGACAGTGGCAGCTGCAACAGCTTTGGAATTTTCGTTATCCAGCACATTACCTATAATAATACCGGAGTTACCAGCATTTTTGGTGGAATCTTTTTGTGCCGAAGCTGCAATAAACAAAAAGGAAAAAATGATTGCAAAAATGATTTTCAAATAAATACAGGTTTAGTACAACAAATTTATTGCTTTATGCTATTGCATTTTGGTATTTGTTTTTAATGGTTGATGCAAAAGAAACCCAATATTTTCCCAGTTGAAAAAATATGCCGCTGCCATCCTGTCATAATCTTAAAAGGTTTTGATTATCTTTGCCGTCTTACAAAAAAGAAAAAGCGGATGCAGGATATTCTTACACATAAACAACACGATGAAACGAAGCAGGGCACTGCCTTTGAGCCTTTTGCATACGATGTTAACAGGTATAAAAAGCATTTTTATATTGAGAGTTATGGCTGCGCCATGAATTTTGCCGACAGTGAAGTGGTGGCGTCTATTTTACAAAACAATGGTTTTGGTGCAACCAAAAATGTAGCGGAAGCAGATTTAATTTTCATCAACACCTGCAGCATAAGAGACAAGGCCGAGCAAACGGTAAGAAAAAGATTAACTGAATTTAGAAAATATAAAAAAACTAACCCGGGGTTATTAGTGGGAGTGCTGGGCTGCATGGCCGAAAGATTGAAGGCCCAGTTTATAGAAGAAGAAAAATTGGTTGATTTGGTAATTGGCCCCGATGCTTACCGCAGTTTACCCGGTTTAATTGAAGAAGCCGAAACGGGACAAAAAGCGGTAAACGTTTTATTAAGCCGTGAAGAAACTTACGCTGATATTTCCCCAATTCGTTTAAACACCAATGGCGTAAATGCTTTTGTAAGTATAATGAGGGGCTGTAATAATATGTGCAGCTTTTGTGTGGTACCATTTACAAGAGGGCGTGAAAGAAGCCGTGATGCGGCAAGTATAATTAATGAGTGTAAAGAATTATTTGAGCAGGGTTACAGGGAAGTTACGTTGCTGGGGCAAAATGTGGATAGTTACCAAGCCTCCCCAAACCCCTCCCGGGGAGGGGCTTACGACAAGCCTGTTTCCTTTTGGCAGTTATTAGAAATGGTAGCATTAATTTCTCCTGAATTAAGGGTTCGTTTTTCTACTTCGCATCCAAAAGATATTACGGATGATGTATTGTTTACCATTGCTAAGTACGATAATATTTGCAATTATATTCACCTGCCGGTGCAAAGCGGCAGCAGCAGGGTTTTACAATTGATGAACAGAACGTACAGCAGGGAATGGTACATGGCCAAAGTAAACCGCATTAAAGAAATTATCCCTGATTGCGGATTAAGTACCGATATGATAACCGGGTTTTGTACCGAAACGGAAGAAGACCACCAGGAATCTTTAAGCCTCATGCGGTATTGCCAGTACGATTTGGCCTACATGTATTTTTACAGCGAACGCCCCGGCACATTAGCCGCAAGAAGATTTAAAGATGATATACCGGAAGAAGTGAAGAAAAGAAGATTGCAGGAAATGATAGACCTGCACCGCATACAATCTTTACACAGTATGCAAAGGGATGTAGGCAAAACATTTAAAGTATTGATTGAAGGCACCAGCAAAAAGAATGAGAATGAATTACAGGGAAGAACCGATCATAATAAAGTAGTGATATTTGAAAAAGGAAATTTGAAGAAGGGGGATTATGTTTTTGTAAAAATTACTTCCTGTACAGCAGGTACATTGTTTGGACAAGTTGTAACCCCCTCCGCCCCCTGAAGGGGGAACTTTGCAGTACAAAATTTATAGCTCTTTTAAATATTTGAATATAGAAAATGAATGGGGCTTTTGAAAATCCGGAACGAAAAAATTCAATG
>JAYURK010000078.1:0-5335 GCA_043756235.1 Ferruginibacter sp.
AATAAATTCTTTGGGAGAAAATGGCTTATTAGTTCTTTTTCCAAGTGATTTTTTTTATTCAAAAGTAATCACAGTCCCCTAACTAATAAAACTGAGCCAAATGTTACCGCATTAATTTTTATTATGCTGTTAGTATAACATTTGCAATAAACACAAATGCGGAGGAGTACAAGTTTTATTAAACTGCAATAGGAAGAAAATTATTTTAATAGCCGAGATGGAATTGCGAAGGCGCAACTATTTTAAAAGTAACTACATCAATTTATGATTGCCTATTATAAAGAGAAGAATTAATAAATTGAGTTAACACCTTATCTTATCAACACCACATAACCTTTCTTTTTTATTCTTACATTCCTGAAGCTGATGCCCTCGGCATACCAAACATAAGTAGCAGCATCTTGCCCTTTGCCGCGGAAGTTACCATCCCATCCTCTTTCCAAATCGGTGCCGCTGTATAATAACTGGCCCCAGCGGTTGTACACTCTAAAAAGGTCCAGCGATTTCATCCCTAAAACTATTGGGCGAAAAACATCGTTGCGGCCGTCGCCATTGGGCGTAAACGCAGTAGGTACGTACAGGCCGGCTTCTACATTATAAACATGCACTCTTATACTATCAAAAGCAAAGCAACCAAAGTTGTTACTCACTCTAACAATGTATTCAATATCATTTTTAGGTAAACTTACCGGGTTGTATATTCCAGTATTGCTTAACCATTGCGCCGGGCTCCACAAGTAATTGGTGCTGCCGGTGCCATTTAATAATAAAGGCTGATCCAGCACAACCGAAGTATCTCTTGGGCCGGCATCGGCAATAATTTTTGCAACGGTTATCAAAACGGTATCTCTTACCGGTTTGGGGCAACCTAAAGTATCCGTTACGGTAACAATATATCTTACGCTTGATGTTGGATTAGTACAAAGCGGGTTTGCTATAAGCCGGTTGTTTAAAAATGCTGCTGGCGTCCACGAATACGAACTGCCACCGCTGGCATTTAGTTGTGTAGAAAAACCAAAGCATATCGTTTCATCAGCACCGGCATTTGCCAAGGGGTAAGGCACCACTCTTACCGTAATGTCATTATCTGCAGTGCATTTACCTATGCTGCTGGTTACGTGATAGCGGGTATTGGTTACCGGTGTGGCCACCGGCTTTTTAATGGTTGTATTGCTGAGGGTGTTTCCTGCAGGTATTTCTGTCCACTGATAATACAGGGCATCGCTGTTGAGGTTTAAAACAATGCCATCCGTTCTGCAAATAGTGGTATCGGGAGGCATCGATTGAGTAATGCCCCTTACCACGCTCACTTTTACCGAATCGCTGCCGGAACAACCATTTGGATCGGTAAGGGTTACCCGGTAAGTTGTAGTTACATCGGGACTTACCAACGGGTTGGGGCTGTTTACATTGTTGATATTATAATTGGGGGTCCACACAAAAGTACCAACACCTATTGCATTCAACTGCAGGGTATCAATAATACAAATTAAAGTATCGCGGCTTACGGTTAATGCCGGCCTGTCGGTAATAGTTATGGTTTTAACCAGTGTATCAATACAACCTTTTGTGCTGGTTACAATAAATTGCACATCATAATTATTAGTAGCCGCATAATTGTGTGTAGGGTTTCGAAGTATAGAAGTGTTATTGGTAGATGTAAAATCTCCAAAATTCCATCTCCAGCTGTTAACTACACCGTATGCGGCAGTAGTATTATCTGTAAATTGAATGGGTGTGTTTTTACATTGACCCATAACTAAAAAATCAGGAAAAAAACCTGGAAACACCCTTACTTTAGAAGTTGCGGAATCGGAACAGGGCAGGCCACGGTTAACTACAAGTTTTAAAGTATACACGCCAGTATCGGCGTAAGTATGTGTAGGCACATCAAGAGTAGAAGTGCCGCCATCTCCAAAATCCCAGTAATAAGTTTGTATGGTTGCACTTGGTGTATTGTTGTTAAAAGTTTTTGTAAACCCATCACAACTTTTGTATTCCAGATCAAGCCCCGCTTTTGCAGAGGAGCAGTTGGCCACTTCTATGTGTAATGATTTTCTAACTTCTGCAATTTTAATATTGGTACCTCTTTTATATTCGCTAACTACAACTGTAATTACATAAACACCAATATTTGGTGCAATACCAGATACAATACCTGTTTGATTATTTATTCTTACCCCACTTCCCAAAGGTTGTGTGCCCGAATAACCGGGTGCGTAAGCAATTGTACTAAAGGG
The DNA here is from genome assembly GCA_043756235.1 of Ferruginibacter sp. Taxonomy (GTDB): domain Bacteria; phylum Bacteroidota; class Bacteroidia; order Chitinophagales; family Chitinophagaceae; genus Ferruginibacter. The sequence continues at coordinate 2,241 of JAYURK010000078.1, forward strand.
AGGCGGACTTGATGGATTAGGTATGGGGCTTACATTATTACCACCGGAATAAGCGGAGGCAAAATTATACACCAACGAATCGTTATTAATATCGGTTGCACTAAAATCAAAAGTAAAAAAACTATTCTGACAAATAATTGCGGTATCGTTTTGAGAAAATCTAGCGCTTGAATTTGTTTCAGCAGCAGGTGCAATTGCGGTACCGGGGATATTTACCGTCCAGGTTTCGCCATAATCTTGCGAAGGGGCCAGTATATTAGCAATGCCCGTAATTCTGCAACACCGCTGGTAGGATACAATATAACCCGAAGTGGTATTCGGCAAATCCTGCACCACCTGAAAAGTTCTGATGCGGTAACAAATGGCCGGAGGATTATTTATACAGGGATGACATTGCAGGCTATTGCAATTTCTTATCGTTATATCATCCAAAAGATTAACGGTTACATTATCTACCTGGCTATTATTGGCGGCATTAAAAAAAGTAAAGGGAACGGTTGCGTCTATCTGGCCGGGGTTCAATGCACATTCTGAGTACAACTTTAATGTAATCCTGTACCGGGAGGTATTGGTTGCGCTGCCGGGCCCTAAATATTCATAATACATCCATCCGCCTTTGGTATGGTTGGCAAAAATTTCTGTAATAGAAAAAAAAGATAAAATTAAAAGAATACCATATTTCTTCATACTGCGGATGTTGTATTATAGCAGACCTAAATGTACCACAAAATGCTGCCTTTTACAAAGCTTACCTTACATAAAACGGATTAACGCTATTGTTTGTTGTTTAAACGGTAATAAATCAGGCCATTGTTGATTGCAGAAAATTCAATAGGGCTTCGTTTACTTTATCCGTTTCTTCCACCATACCCATATGGGCACTATTTTGTAAAATATGTACATCCGATTGCTGCGGCAGGTAACATTGCTGCATGCTTTGATCATAAGGTATAGCTTTATCGTGTACACCAATAATAAATAAGATGGGCCCATTAAATGTTTTTAACACTTCGGTTCTGTCGGGCCGTGCTATCATGGCCTGGTAATAAGCCGTTAAAGCTTCAGGAGTAAAGTTTTTTCCTTTTTCTATTAAGATGGCTGCATGTGGGTTTGATGGCGTTGAACTGTCGGCACCCGTAAGAAATAAACCGGGAATGGTTGTTTTTAAAAATTCGTAAGCGCCTTTATCTTTTATAAACCCGATAGATTTTAAACGGGCCGCTTTTTTTTCTTCATTATCTGCAAAAGCGGAGGAATGTACCAAGCCAAAACCTTTAAGTAATTGCGGATATTTTTCTGCAAAGGCTAAAGTAATGTAACCTCCCATACTGTGCCCCAAAATTATACTTTGTGCAGGTTCACCGGGCAGGCCAGCCATTTCGGCAGTTAAAATTTCTTTTACCACTTCAGCCATTCCTTCTACACTCATATCATTAATTAATGCAGATTTACCAGTGCCGGGCAGGTCGGGAATGATTACCGTGAAATGATCTTTTAAAAATTCAATTTGGTGCTGCCAGATGTCGCCATCTTCGGCAAAGCCATGCAGTAATACCACGGGTTTGCCCTGGCCTGCAACACGGTAAAAAATTGAGGAAGGTTGATAAGTTATAGATTTAGTTTGCATAACGGTATTTTTTATATCGTAAAGTTAGTGTAATTACCCGCTAAAGATTTTGAAGCGCTCCTGTAAATTAATAATAGTACAAAAGGAATTAATGCCGGGTTTAAATGCTGCGGTAAAAAAAACCAGCTTAATAAAACTAATACCAAAGCTATGGTGGTAAAAGCAAAATATTTTTTTACCCATTTATTTTTACTGTTTACAAAAAAGCTCATCAATAAATGAGTGGGCCAGGCCCATAGTAAATTAAAATTATTTTTCGTCATACTGTGTACGGTACCAAACCACATAAAAATTAAAACAATGCCCAGGGCTCCGGTACAAAAAAATAATAAACCATCAAAGCCCTGTAAAAAGCTGCGGGCAACATTATTTTTAAGTAAACTTATACCAGCAATAACTACCAGCAATACACTGAATATTATAAAAGGGGTAAAAATTGTTTTGGTATTACTTGGGGTATTTATAGGGTATAAATTTTGTGTTGATTTTACAAAAGATGGCCCGGCACTGTCTAAACTTTTCATCAGGTTGTCGGGCAAAAATTGCATTTGAGGTGCTGTCATTATTCCATCGCAGGGTTGCCCCAGTAAAATATCTATACCCAGTTTGCTCCAGTGTTTTTGGCCTTTATCGAGGTATTGGTAAATGGCCTGGCGAAATGTAGTGCCTGCAGGCATTACTGGTGTAAAAGTAAAAGAAGAGTCGTGATTTTTTTTTAAGATATCTCTTAATCGGGTGGTGCAATTATCAAAAAAGAAATCGTACTGGTAATATTTATTTTCTTCTTTTAAATTATTATTTAAAAACTGTTGCAGTACCGTTTTTTCTGCAGCGCTTAAGGCTAATACCTGTTCAGTTATGCCCCTGTTGGTAGATTGGTAATCATTTTTAAAATCATCGAAACGGGCTATGGAAACATAATACAACAAATTACCTTTTACAAATTTTATATAAAAGCCATCATCATCAAAATTAAAAGTGCCGTAATTATAAACAATGTCAGTAACGCTGCTGCTGTCTACCACCCTTAAAGCGCTGTGGCCAAAAATAGAATAGAGTTCATCGCCGGGTGTACAGGTTAACAATGATATTCTTAAATGAGAAGAGTCCTGCGCAATTAAATTATGAGTATTGAAGAATGAAAAATTAAGAACGAGTAAAATACTATAAATGCCTTTTTTCATTTTTTAAATTATTGGGTACGAATTTACAGGAATTATTTTTTAAGAAGATAGTTAATAAAACCGCTTAGTTAAAAGTTCAATAAAGAATTGCTGTACAAGAGTGCGACGCCTATGAAGATGACAGCATTACCGAAGTTTGTTCCAAAAAAATAGTCAATATTCAACTTTCAATATTCAATGATCAATGAAAATGCATAGCTTTTAAATGCTCACTCTTTTCAAAAAGCGCCAGCAAATAGTAACCTCTTGTATTTTATTGAATATTGAACATTGTGTATTGTTCA
>JAYURK010000079.1:0-5313 GCA_043756235.1 Ferruginibacter sp.
GGTTTGTACCCACACAGATGCACCGGTGCCTGTACGAAGTACGGCATCAGAGGGTAAGGTTAATGTGTTTTGCTGGCTCCCTTTAATAGTTACATATGCAGGCATACCCGGCTTTAATACATTTCCGGGGTTGGGTACATTTAAGCGAATTAGATTGATACGGCTTTGCGAATTAATTTCCGGGTTCGTGAATTCAATCTTTCCATTTATTTGTTTGCCCGCTAAATCGGGAAATTGAACAGTGGCAACTGCATTGTTATCTATTTGCGATAGCTGTGAACTATAGACCTGCGCCTCTGCCCAAAGCGTTGATAAATCGGTTATGCGTACAATAGTGCCGCCTTCCATTGTATATTCACCTTCGCTTATATCCAGGGTGGTAATAAACCCTGCCACAGGGCTATAAAAAGTGGTTAAGGGTGAGGCAATTTTTTTAACCGCCAACGCTTGTATTTGTGCTTCTGCTAAACCCCATAACAACAATTTATTTTTTGCACTTTGTACCAGCACCGTAAAATCAATAATTGAATTGTCAAGCACTTTCTGTTTTTCTAATGCCAGTATATATTCCTGTTTGGCACTATTCAGTTCTTCGCTGTATAGGTCAAATAATTTATCTCCTTTTCTAACATAATCACCCAGGTTTTTAAAATAAAGGCGTTCAATTCTACCCATCACCCTTGCACTTACAGCATTAATTTTACTTTGGTCAATATTAAGTGTGGCAGTAAGTACCGTCTGTCCGCCAAGCATTCCGCTGCGTATAGTGTCTGTTAAAATATTGCCCAGTTGTATTTGTTGCCCGGTCAGTTGCACCCCTGTGCTATCCGGAGTGGAAGTTTTTGTAGCCTGTATCAGCGCCATTCCACATATAGGACAATCACCCGGTTTATCTTTCATCACTTGTGGGTGCATGGAGCAGGTGTAATATACTTCTCCATGTCCGGCATGTGCTGCCTCACCGGAATCTTTTACTTTATCACTTTTACAAGCAGCAAAGAGCAACGGGCAAAGGACTATGAGCGACAGGCAAAGGGCAACAGGCAGGCGCTTATAAACTTTTTGCGTATTTATTTTTATATAACTCATACTTTTTTGTATAATTTTTTTACGACTATTTTTTGCCTATTATTTATTACTAATTGCATATTGTTCATTGCCTATTGATTAACTTTTATAAAACTTTCACTGTCCATTAAAAACTGTGCATTTACAGCCACGGAATCAGCAGCGGTAATTCCACCTGTTACCTGAATTAGATTTTTATTAGTTACCCCTGTTGCTACCTTTTGTGCTTTGTATCCATTGTTGCTTTTTACAAAAACAATTTTTTCAAACCCGAGTGAAACGATGGCTTCTCTGGGTAACCATGCTGCAAATAAAGGCCTGCTGAAAATAGTTGCCTTCACCTGGCTGCCGATGGGTAATTGCAAAACGCTATTATCAATATTTACCCTTGCTGTTAATGTTTTACTACCGGGCCTGAAAAATGGCTCAATAAAATTAACAGCACTATTATATATTTTTTCTGGCTTTGCTTCAGGCACTAAAGTTACCCTGTTGCCTTTTTTAATAAACACCTGGTCTGATGAATAAATATTTAGCAAAGCCCATATTTTACTGGCATTATAAACTTTAAAAACAGTTTGTCCTTTTTGGAGGTACATCCCTTCTTTAAGGCCAAGTTCTTCTGTGGTTAACGATATGGCCTCATTCATGGAAGCGTTTGCAGACACATCTTTATTCATTCCTTTATTCAATGCTTCGTGAATATGTCCACTATATTTGCTGTAAACCGAAACAGTAAGCAAAGGCTTTTGGGTTCTTATCAGTTGCTGTAATTGTTCGCCGGGAAAACCAAGTAATAATAATTTTTGTTTGGAAGCACTAATCAATGAATAATTAGCGGCATCATTTTTCAAAAGAAATAAATGATTTTGCTGAGCGGTCAATAACTCCGGGCTGTAAATATCCATAATTTTCTGACCCTTTTTTATTAATTGATAGCGGTACTTTACATACAACTTTTCAATCCTGCCATTTACACGGGTTGATATAGCGCCCACTTCATTTGTGTTGTAGGCTGTATATCCAATTACATTGATTTCGATGGCTTCTTCTTTTTGTATTAATGTAGTAGCGGGGATGGTAGAAATTGCATAGCCATTAGCAGGTTGCATCAGCGTATGCAAAGAAACATCGTGTGTGTTGTTATTTTCATTTTTATCCATGTCTCCGCCTGCCGCATTCATTTTGTCATTTCCATCTTTGCCATCCATCTTCATATTTTCCATACCGGTTTGTTCTTTCTGTTGTGCAAATTTTTGCGGAGGCAAAACTTTAAAATATATCCATGCGGCCACAGTTAGTATCACCAGCACCGATATTATAATAATTGCAATTTTCTTTTTTTTCATAACCGTGTAATAATTTTCACTCAAATACTATTTGTTCTAAACTGCTTTTTCAGTATAAATTTCACAGCATTTCATAGTGGGGATATTTTAATGATAATTATTTTATTTGTAAAACTCTCTCCAGCTCCACCTGCATCGTCAGCAAATCCTGTAACTGTTTTAAATATTCAAGCTGCGTCATATTCAAAGTTTCCCATGCATCAAACAGCATAAACAATTCTTCTGTATTCTGCTCATAACCTAATTGCATCGTTTTATAATTATTCTTTAATGCAGGTATGATATTTTCATTGTACAACTTCAACTGCTTTTTCTTCAGTACTATTTCATTACGCATACCATAAGCCATGCCGCTGTATTCGTTCACCATCATTTCCTTTTGCGATTGCAAAGCAATGGCTTTCCATTTCAGGCTTTCGATATTTGCTTTATTCATTTTAGAAGACCATTTGGCTAAAGGTAATTTCAACATACCCATTAAAGTGTATTGCATAGGAAAACCCCCAAACCCAAACATGTGCTCATAGCGAACACCAAATTGCGGCTTAAGGCCCTGCCTTTCCGTTTCCTGTTTTAATAAAGTAATATTGATGGCTTTATCAATGGCTATTAAATCGCTGCGGCTTTTATAAAAAAGTGTACTGTCAAATACTGCAGACGAATAATCATTTACATGGTAGCTGGTATCAATATCAAAATCAATTATGGCCTTTCTGCCCATCAGTGAATTAATGCGAATGCGTTTTTCTTTGATGTCGTTTTCAAACATCAGTTGCATATTTTTATTATTGCCTATTGCTGCTTTTGCTTTATAATAAGCACTTATTTTTTCCAAACCATGTTTGTATCTTATCTCTGCATTTTTAATCATGAAGTCTAACAGTTTTTCATTTTGCTCCAGTATCACCAATTTCTTTTCCAGGATGATCCATTCGTAATAAAACTTTTTGGCATCATTGATCAGTTCATTGAGTGTAGCTTTCTTTTTTTCTTTTTCTACAGAAGACATGGCTTCCATATAAGCAGCATCTGCATTTTGTTTCTTCCTGTTTGGCAACATCTGCTGGCCACCAATCATGTATTGCCCCATCCCTGTTTCACCCATATCATTTTTTTTCCACAGTGATGGATTATAGGGAACCATCCAAAGTCCAGTGCTGATCTCCGGCGGCATCCAGCTTTTAGCGCCTTTGGCAGCTTCATCCATTGAGCGTATTTCTGCATCGTACATTTTTATGGAGGGATGTGACAGTTGTATAGAATCTATAATGGCATTGAGCTGCAAAACCTGCTGCCCAAAGTTTATTTTGCCTGCAAGCGTAACAAGTAATATGATTATTATTTTTTTCATTGGTATAATTTTTAGGTACAGCAATTGTTGCTTTGTTGAACCGGCGGGCAGGGTATAGTACCATAAGAACAAAAAACACAACAATCGCCGGCCTTTGGTTTTAGTGTTGTTTTACATTGTGCACATTCATAAAAATATTGGCATGCATCTTCAGGCATAATTTCTTCCTTCCGGTATCCACATTGCGGACAGGTAATTATTGATTTTATTATTACATTCATAGCTAACTATTTAATGTACCATTTCGTAAAAGAAAAATTTATGCCTTTCTATTTTGCTCAGTAATTAAAAAAAGTACAAGAGTGATTATTATTTCCTTTTACTAAAAGGAAATAATAACAAAATCATGTTTGCCAATGAAGCTTAATAGAAGTACTTCAGCCTGGCTCACAAAAATTTTAAACCAACAACAGTCATTGTCTATTGCCAATTGCCCATTGCTTATTAAATTCTTCATTTTTTTAATCGTTTAATTCTTCAATTACAACTTTTCCTTTTTTCTTTAATTCGTATTCCCGTACCAACGCATACATGGCAGGTAAAACAATCAATACGAAAAAAGTAGAGGTAACCAAACCAAATACAAAAGGAATAGCGATGGGTTTCATTACATCACTACCGGTGCCGGTTGCCAGCAACAGCGGTAACAGTCCAAATATATCTACCAACACCGTCATTAATTTTGGTCGTAATCTGAGTGCTGCACCTTCATAAACAGCATCTTCAATGTCGCTGTTCTTTAAAGGTTCGCCTGCTTCCTTTTTTTTACGCACCTTGTTGAACAACGAATTATTTAAGTACACCAACATCAGCACACCCGTTTCTACCGCTATGCCGAATAAGGCAATAAAGCCAACTGCCACAGCTACCGAAAAGTTTACATCAAAAAAGAAAAGAGAATAAGCGCCGCCTACTAAGGCAACAGGTATACTGGACAGTACGATCAATACTTCCCGGTACGTATGAAAAGTGAAATATAAAATGATCATGATAATGAGGAGCACGATTGGAATCAGGATCTTTAACCGCTTCTCAGCCCGTACCTGGTTTTCGTATTGTCCGCTCCACTCTATAAAATATCCCTTCGGTAATTTTTGTACGAGGCTCTCCAGTTTCTTCTTTGCATCATTTACCGTACTGCCCAGATCTCTTTCACGCACATTAAATAACAATGTGCCACGCAGCATGGCATTTTCTGAAGTAATCATAGGCGGGCCTTCGGCTATACTCACATCTGCAACTGCTGAAAGGGGAATCGGTCCGCTGGGGCTGGTAACCAACAGGTTTTTTAACTGTTCTATATTGTTGCGAAAATCCTGTGCAAAACGGGCGTTCACTGAAAAACGTTGCCGCCCTTCAATGGTGGTAGTAATGTTCATTCCGCCAATGGAAGATTCAACTACCATATTAATATCATCAACACTTAAACCATAACGTCCAATCTCTTCCCGTTTAATTTTTATTTCAACATATTTACCTCCAACAATCGGTTCTACATATAGATCTTTAACTCCCTCCACTCCTGTTAATGCAACTTTGAACTGT
>JAYURK010000080.1:0-48123 GCA_043756235.1 Ferruginibacter sp.
TAAAATTTTTGACAGCCGTATTCGCCTGGGTATAATGAGTGCCCTGATGGTGAATGCAGAAGTTAATTTTAATGAATTAAAAGAACTGCTGAGTATAACGGATGGCAACCTGGCCAGTCATTTAAAAACACTGGAAGAAAGCAGTTATGTAAAAATTCAAAAAGGATTTATTGGGCGTAAAACTAACACCACGTATTCTGTTACCAAGGCTGGAGAAAAAGCTTTCAAATTACATTTAGCAGCTTTAGAAAAAATGATACGATCAGTAAAATAAAATTTTTTTATCTTTTCACTTTGAAATACAAAGCACTTTTAAAAAAATGAGTAAATATTTAAATGCCACACTAACTTTTATTGGAGTTTGGTTTGCCGCCTCGCTCATCAATGGTCTGTTAAGCAGCGTTTGTATTTTAATTTTAGACGATGCCACATATCATGCATCAACAGGAATAGTTGCCGCAGCCTGCCTTTTTTCTTTTGCCTGCAGCATACCGCTGGCAGGTTTGGTATGGCTGGTTACAATAATTGCAATGGCCTGTGGAAAATATGGGCACGATCTGTTTCAAATTATTTTAACTGCAGCATTATTTTGTGGTACTATTGGGGCCATATTTTTTCTGCTCACTTTTGGCAAAGAATTTAATCAGTCAAAATACTGTGTTGCATTTTGTGTAATTTTTTCAGCAATGTCAGGCGTTTTATTTTTCCGGCAACCACTTAAAATTACCAAGCAACATGTATAAATTATTGATTGGCCTGCGCAGCAGGTTATTAGTTTTTCTTACGCACCACATGGCGTTGCCGGTGTTACGTTATATCCGTAAGCCAAAAATTTTTCCTTACACCGCTGTGGAATTAAATTATTTTTCTGCCGGCACACTGGGTAAGGATCTTATTGATTTTTTAAACAAAAGAAATATGCATTTGCTGCCGCACTATGCCAAGCACGACATAAAGCACGTTTTATTACAGTATGATACTACCGACGAAGGTGAAGTTTGCCTGCAATGCTTTATGCTGGGCAACGGGCATATTTCTTTTCCGGTGGCCGCAACAGTTATTTATGGAGTTGTTACTATGCCTGAGTATTGGAGCAAATTTAAAATGGCTTACCGGCGGGGCAAAAAAAGTATACCTGTAGCTAACTGGCAATGGTTTGAAATTTTACAGCAACCTACCCAACTTTTAATTGATAAAATTAATGGTAATGCAAAAAATTAAAAACGCCCTGTTAATGGTGCGCTACGCTATTGAATTATTCTTTGTAATTAAAATAAAATCTTTTTTAAAACAACATAAATTAATAATTAAATGAAAGCCTCTGATTCCATCTATGCTGGTGAGCACACGGTAACAGCAGCAAGTGCTGTTAAAATTGCAACAGTTAAAGTTGCTTTAGTAATTGCCGGAGCCGTTTTATTCAACCTTGTTTTTTGGCAGGAAAAATTAGCCCTTAACGCTTTACTGTTTGATGTTTTTATTTTAGGATCCGTTTTTTATTTGTACCCTGCTGCTTTTACCAAACCGGCCATGAGGTGGCTGTTGCTGGCACACACTGTTACAATGGTTACAATTATTGTGCACAATACCATTTTAAGTAAGCTTGCTTTTAGTACTACACTTTTATTAGTGGTGGTATTTACGCAATACCTTCATCGCTCTGTTTGGTATGCGGCGGCATCGGCCGCAGGTAATTATGTGCTGTTTCTGTTTTCTTTTTTTGAGCATGTAAAACAGCTGAAAGTTACCGGAGTAAAATCTTTTGGTATAAGTAAAGGGATACGATTTTTAATTATACCATTGTTAATTGCAGGAGCTTTCTTTTTATTGTACACTTTATCCAATGCGGTATTTAAAGATGTGGTAAATGATGTGGCGATAGCGATGGAGCAATTCTTTACCAATTTTTTTACCTGGTTCAGCTGGGGCAGGTTTAGTTTTTTATTGCTGGGCTTATTTATTACCGGTGGCTTACTGCTAAAAATGCACAGCAATTATTTTTCAGATAAAGAACTATTGCAGCATAACGACCTGTGGCGAAAAAAAAATAATTTGCAAAAATGGAAAGCCAGCGCATCATTTGATGTACTCTCCCTCATTATGGGGCGTTTTGCCAATGGCGTTTTTGCTTTACGAAACGAAAACACGGTGGGCATTTTAAGCCTGGTAATGCTGAATATATTATTGTTGTTTATTAATGTGATAGATGTGGTGTATGTATGGTTTGGTTTTACTTACAACCCCAACCTTAATTTAAAAGATTATGTACATGAAGGTACAGGCATGCTCATTTTTTCGATAGTGCTGGCCATGCTGGTGTTGTTGTTTTTTTTCAAGGGTAACTTAAATTTTTATAAGAAAAATAAATGGCTGCGCTATGGCGCTTATGGGTGGATATTTCAAAATGCTATTTTGGTAATATCTGTGTTACTAAGAGATTTTTATTACATACAGCACATGGGCCTTGCTTACAAACGCATTGGCGTGCTGGTATTTTTATCGATGGTATTGATGGGTTTAATTACAGTTTTTATTAAAATTCACCAGCGCAAAACCAGTTATTATTTATTACGGGTTAATGGATGGTTTGCTATTATACTTTTGGTTACAGCATCTTGTGTACATTGGGATGAAACCATGGCCACCTATAATCTAGCTCATAAAAATACCATTCCGCTGGATGTAAAATTTTTATTAACGCTTTCAGATAAAACATTACCCCTGATACAAAACAACCAGGATGTACTGGTTGATAAAACAACCGTACAAGGCGAAGGAGATTATTTATACCGCTCCGCTTTTTTACCCCGACAGGTATTTGAACAACGAAAAAAAGATTTTTTAAGTGAACAGCAATCATACTCCTGGTTATCATGGAACGGTGCCGACGCTTATGTAAAAAACAAGTTGTTAAAAACGGTTAGTACTTCATCTTTAAATAAATAATATTGATCGACGTAAGCAAAAAAATAAACGCCTTTGATTTATTACCAGATAAATGAATGCAATAAGAAAGTCAGCCTAAGCTTCTTTTTTTATTAACTGTAATTGTAGACTACTTTTACCGGAAGTTTGCTAACAGAAAAGTCATTGTCATGAAAATACTGAAATCTTTTGCATTTGCTTTTAATGGTATAAGGTTGTGTTTTAAAACTGAAACCAATTTTAAAATACATGTAACCCTTGCAGCACTGGTTATTATATTGGGATTTATTTTAGCCATTTCAGTTACAGAATGGATGGCCATCATTTTTTGTATTGGTTTTGTAATCACCATAGAAATGGTAAATACTGCTCTGGAAAAATTATGCGATTTGGTTAATGCAGCGATACATCCTGTTATAAAAAAAGTAAAAGATATTGCAGCTGGTGCAGTGTTACTGTCGGCCGTTGCCAGCTTTATTATCGGCGGTATTATTTTTCTTCCTAAAATTATGGTGTTCCTAAAATTATTTTAAATTGAAAACAATATTGAGCTTTCAAAAAATATTATGGGCCTTTTTTGCCTTTATTGCTGCTATGATTTTGGTAAGATTTATTTATACATCCAAACCGGCCTTTGTTTTTTTAATTTGGAATTTATTTTTAGCATGGATACCTTTTACCATCAGTACCCTCTTTGAAAAATATGCCCATAAATCAAAATGGAAACAGCTGGTTATTTTTTTTACGTGGCTGTTATTTTTTCCTAATGCATTGTACATTGTTACCGATCTTATTCATCTTGATATGGAGAGCATTGTGCCCAAGTGGTTTGATGCGGTGTTGTTATTTACTTCATCAATTGTAGGTTTAATGATGGCTTTTGTTTCTTTATTAAGAGCAGAAAAATATTTGAGCCGGATTTTTAATAAAAGATTTACGGATGTAATTGTTTTTGCCATTTTATTTATAGGCTCGTTTGGTGTTTACCTTGGCAGGTTTTTACGCTGGAACAGCTGGGATATCATCAGTAACCCTTTAGGTTTATTTATTTCAATTGCAGAGCGAATTATTTTTCCTTTTAAATATGTACAAACCTGGGGTATTACCGCCTTGTTAACAACGCTGTTTTATTTATTGTATTTAAGCATACAAAAAATGCCTGGATATTTAAACCAGGCAAATACAAAAAAGGGTTTATAAAAATTAAAAATCTAACCCCATAGAAAAATACAACTGTGGTTTACCTTTAAAGAAACTATTCATTTGCCAGGCCGCATCAAATTTTAAAAAGTAACCCAGCAAAGTACTTCTTGCACCAAAACCATAACCACCGGCAAATGGGCCTAAGCCACCAGCCTTTACTTTTACAGTTACCGTACCGGGGCCATTATTACCTGCTGTGTTATAGTTTACAGATGGCCGTTGTAATTTATTATAGGCACCATTCCACGCTGTACCTAAATCGATAAATTGTACAATTTGAAAGTTACGCAAAAACGCATTGTTGATGGGCCGCTTAAATAAAGTACTGAACACCGGCAGGCGAAATTCACTGTTCATCACAACAGCATTATTGCCATTGGCCACATTTTGTATAAAGCCACGCATGTTTACAGTAAGGCTTTGAAAAGCATAAGCCTGGTCGTTAGCAGGCGGGTTGCTGGTATTAAAATATCTTTCTTTTACCACATCGCCTGTAGCCTGGTCAATTTTTTGATTTTGCCCAAACATCAGCCAGCCATCTACACCACCTAAATAATAAATTAATTTTTGGTTACCGAAACTAAAGTCGCCGGCAGCACGGCCCGCCCAAATAAAGTTTTGAAAAATGGGATAATAATACCGGGCATCAAAACCTAAATTATAAGTTTGAGGACCGTCGGTGGTAACCACTTTATTTATCTGGTAGTTCCAGTCTAAATATACTTTTGCACGCAGGCCATTCCAAATGTTCATGGTGGGGTTTAATGTATTGTCGTACACATATTCAATCTTACTGGTTAAATAAGTTGATTGAAAATCGGGCACACGAACCGATACAGGGTCCACTGCACTGAACGCATCTTTGTCGGATCGTACTCCGGTGCTAAACCTGATGCTGCGGTTCCTGTTAAATGCATAAGCAATATTGCCCTGGTATAGATTGGTAAATGTTCTGCCAAAAAGATTACCCACATCAGTTTGAAATCCCTGTACATTACGGTAATAAGAAAGGCCCCAGTCAATTCTTCTTTTTAAATTTTGATAATTTACAAACCACTCGTTATCTTTTAAGTTGGTAGAAATTTTATAGGCTCCGGTTATCTTTACATCTTCCATCAATTCTGATGATCCAATACGGGTAAGCCCGTTTAATGGAGTGGATGAACTTAAACGAATGGGCCCTGCGCCACCTGTATACGCCTGGTAGCGGTTTATTAAAACAGAATTATTAAAACCAAACGATCCTGTTTCAACATAAAACTTGGGTGGCTTGTAAGGAAATAATTTTATATTTTTCAACACCGCTTCGTTTTCTGTTTCTGCCGCTGGAAAAGTTTGACCCAGCAAACTGCTGTCCTTTTTTTCATTGGCAAATTCGCTCTGAAAAAAGTCGTCTTGTTTTTTTGCAGTATCTGCACCGGGCATTTCGGCAGGCAAACCTTTACTGCCTTTTGCCAGTTCGTACTCAGCCATTTTCTTTTTCATGTACTCGGTAGGCTGTGCCGTAATATTCCGCCGCCGCAATACCGATTCATTAATTTTTAATTTATATAAAATCTTTTCATCGCTTTGCCGGGTAACTTCACTTACCTGGTTGTTATCGCCTGCAATGCGGCTTTCGTACAATTTACTTTCGTAATTGGTTAATGGAAAGGTATAAGCCGAATCGGATGATACCGATACAACTGCGATAGAATCAACATCGGTTTGTTTAAATACTCTTAAGGTACTGTCTACTTCTTTGGCCGAAGGGTTGCGTAAAATTTCGCCGCCAATCAATACCAACGTATCCAGGCCTTCGGCTTTAGTTGTAAAAAATCCTGCATAGCGGTTACCCACACCATTTTCGTCGCTCACAAAAGTAAAATGGGTTTGATTGTATTGTGTAGGAGAGCGGGCATCCCCATATTTTAAATTGGAGAGCTGGGTTATCTGGTTAAGCTCTGGTTTGTCACCAAAGTTGGTAATTAAAAAAACATTGTAATGGTTATTGCTGGGCAGGCTGGTATCGCCGCCTTTTGCATAAGGCGTTGGCCGGTTGCTGGCAAATAAAATTCCGGTTTTGTTGGGGAAGGCAGCAAAAGAAGCGTCGCGGTCATCGTATACGTCATCCGTTATCTGCAATAATTTTTCTTTTTGAAAATCGAAAGTAAAAATATCGGTATGGCCATTTTTTACTGCGGTAACCAATAAAGTATTGCTGTTGTTAATATAACTGATGTCCTGCACCAGGTCGAAGTACTTTGTAAGATCTAATTTATATTCTTTGGTTCTGTTAATTACATCATACACAAACATATTTATTTTTCCCTCAGCAGCATACATCACAGTAATCCTTGTACCCTTAGGGTCCCAGGCCATTAATGGGTAATTGGGATTTATCTCGTTCATGTAACTGCGGGCACCATATTTTAATAAGGTTTTATTTACATCTTCATCGTTATAAATTACCCGTACTATACCTTTTTTGTACTGCATTACCACGTACGAACGATTTTTTTTATTGGGGTTTACATTAAACCGGAAATAATCCAGACGTTTATTAACATCAAATCCTTCTACATAACTGCCTTTGGGGTACGCTTTTCTTTTAGTAATGTCTTTATAATATTTTTCATCTTCATATTCCATAAATTCGGCCAGCACTTCTTTAAATTTCTTTTTACAAACCTGCAGGCAGGCCTTGTTTAAGTTTTTGTAAATACGGGCCAGGTAAAGCAGGTAGGTGGTGTTTTCTTTTTTATATTTTTCTTCTATAAAATACCAAAAACCATGGCCGGCAATTTGGGGCTTTGCATAAGCAAACCGGTTGAAGTTTTTATAATTGTTACTGAGTATTTCGCTTTTTAATTCATCATCCAGATCGGTACTCCAGTTTTCGGCAAGGTAGTTAGCGTAACCATCGGTAAGCCATTTTGGTAAATCCAGTAAGGCCTGGTTGCTGGCTACTTCGCCAAGGTCATCGCCAAACAGCACATTATCGGTAAGTACTTTAGCAATGCCTTTTCTTACTTGCAGGCGCAGTTTAGCATGGTCGGCATCAAAATAAATGGGCATTTTATTGTTCACCAGTTTGGTGCCGCCACTGTTATTTTGCCAATCGGTACCCAGCCCAATATTGCTTTGTTCGTAATCGGCATAGTTGTTATATAAAACAATATTGGCACGGCGTTGCAAGCTGTATTCGGCAGCGGTTTCAATTTGGGGCAATTCTTTTTCGGCAACCTGCGCCACAAATTTTGCAAGCTCTTGCCCGCCTTCGTTAAAGTAAATATTAAAGTTGGATGTTTGATAGTACTGCCATTTAAACTTTTTAAACTGTACCCGGTTTTTACCAAACTCCACCGTGTTTACCTGCGCCTTTGCTGTAAAGGTTAACATGCATAAAGCAAAAAACAAAAAAATTATTTTGTAACTGGTCATCTTAAAACTGTTAAGCATATTACGGTGTTGTAAAGTTATTGTAGCGGTGTTGAGGTGCTGGTTCGTTGGCATTTTCATCTTTTCTTTATTGAAAAATATCTTTTAGTATTTTAAAATTCTCTTTTTGATTGCCGCAAACAGGCCTTACTTTGCATACCAATCGTTGATAACTTAAAATTAGTTGTTTTCGGGTAAATGTTTGTCATAATAAATTACCAGCGAATGTTAAAAATACAATCTTTTGTTTTTAGCCCCATACAGGAAAATACGTATTTATTGTATGATGAGTTTAATAATTGCGCTGTTATCGATCCCGGTTGTTATTTTGATGCGGAAAAAGAGCAGCTTACACAATTTATAAAGCAGAGTGGCTTACAGGCCAAAATGCTGCTCAATACCCATTGCCACCTGGACCATATATTTGGTAACAAATACATTGCCGAATCTTACGGCCTCACTCCTCAAATACATTTAAAAGAAAAAGCTGTACTGGAGTTTGCCCCAACAAGCGGGCTGATGTACAACCTGCCTTTTGATAATTATACCGGCGAGTTTATTTTTTTAAAAGAAGGCGATACTATAACTATTGGAAAAGATGCACTAACGGTAATAGAGGCGCCGGGCCATTCGCCGGGGCATATTTGTTTTTATTGCAAGTCACAAAATTTTTTAATTGGCGGCGATGTGTTGTTTAACCGCAGCATTGGCCGTACCGATTTACCTGGCGGCAACCACGAGCAATTGATTAAAAACATAAAAGAAAAATTACTGGTGCTGCCATCAGAAACAGTGGTGTACAGTGGCCACGGACCGGTAACAACTATTGGGGAAGAGAAAAAAGAAAATCCTTATTTAGCTTAAAAAAATTACAACATGCTTTTACCCATCGGCGACGATAATTCTGCAATTACTAAAACACCACTGGTAACTTATGCCTTAATAGCAGCCAATGTTTTGGTGTGGGTGTTATTGCAACAAATGACAGGTAACAGCGATTTTACTTATGCCTATTCCACCGTACCTGCAGAAATTTTAACCGGTACCGATATTGTTACCAAGGCCTACACTGAAGTTGATCCGTATACAGGTATTAAGCACATGATACCTGCATTGCAGCCCACCAATATCCCGGTTTATCTTACCCTGGTAACTGCTATGTTTATGCATGGCAGTTGGATGCATTTACTGGGCAATTTGTTATACCTTTTTATTTTTGGCGATAACCTGGAGCACCGGCTGGGCAAAAAAAGGTTCATCATATTTTATCTTTTAACCGGGGTAATTGCTTCATTAAGCCATGTGTTTTCTACCTACTTTTTACAACAGAGTTCAATTACGCCAAGCCTTGGCGCTTCTGGTGCCATAAGTGGTGTATTGGGCGGATATTTAATTTTGTTTCCTAAACTAAAAGTAAGGGCTTTCTTTTTGTTCCGCATTATTACCATACCAGCTGCGCTTGCTTTGGGTGTATGGATAGCCTTTCAAATTATCAGCGGCCTTAGTGGCAGTGGTGGTGGAGTAGCATATGCTGCACATATCGGCGGTTTTTTGGCAGGTATTTTATTGATTAAATTTTTTGATAAAAAACCCACTTGATTTTTTTATTGTTTTGGCAACTATTGTTTTTAAAAAATCGTAAATGCTCCAACAGGTTAGTCTGCCCGTTTAGTTGTGCCACCAGTTAATTTTTTTTAATTTTAAATTTTCATCAGGGTTTTACAGCAAATAAAAAATTGGGTGATGGTGTAAAAACAATAAAGCAGGCAGGGGCTTCAATTTCAATAATTATCTTACTAAAAAAACAATCATCATGGAAAAATTTGCATTATTAGCAAGGGTAGAGGCAAAGCCCGGGAAAGAAACAGCCGTAGCCGATTTTTTAAAAAGTGCTTTACCACTTGCCAGCGACGAGCCAGATACAATTAGGTGGTACGCTCTTAAAATAAATGAAAACACTTTTGGCATTTTTGATACATTTGAAACTGAAGATGGCAGAAAAGCCCATTTGCAGGGCCAGATTGCTGCAGCCTTAATGGCTAATGCCGCCGAGCTTTTAGCTAAAGATCCAGTAATAGAATTTGTAGACCTGCTGGCAGTAAAATAATTTTTTATTTTGAATAATAAAGGCTTTCAAACGGGAAGGCCTTTATTTTTTTTCCTGACATAATTCTATCAACACCCCGTTAGTTCCTTTTGGATGCAGAAAACAAACCAGTTTATTATCGGCGCCTTCCTTAGGTTTTTCGTTTAATAAAATAAAACCTTCCTGCTGCAGCCTTGCCATTTCTGCAAAAATATCTTCCACATCAAAAGCAATGTGATGTACTCCTTCGCCTTTTTTTTCTATAAATTTTGCAATAACACCATCGGCAGCCGTACTTTCTAAAAGTTCTATCTTGGTATTGGATGTTTTAAAAAAAGCCGTATTCACTTTTTCTCCGGCTACCATTTCTGTTTTGTAACAGTTGGTGTTCAGCAGTTTTTCAAACAAAGGGATGGAGATGGTTAAATCTTTTACGGCAATGCCGATATGCTCAGTTTTCAACATAAAACATTTTTATTTATCAACACCATACTTACGAAATTGGAAAATTGAACCTCAACCATAAAATGGAATAGCTAAAATAGAACCTTTTACAGTAAATTTGCGTTATAAACACCAAATAAACACATGTTGAAATTACCGATATACCTCGACAATAATGCCACAACTCAAATGGATCCCAGAGTTTTGGATGCGATGACACCTTATTTTTTGGAGCATTTTGGTAATGCCGCCAGCCGTAACCATCCTTTTGGTTGGGAAGCGGAAGAAGCAGTTGATTATGCCCGTGAGCAGGTAGCTAAATTAATTGGAGCCGATCCTAAAGAAATAATTTTTACCAGTGGTGCTACCGAAGGTGATAACCTGGGCATAAAAGGTGTTTACGAAATGTATGCCAGTAAAGGCAATCATATTATTACAGCCACCACCGAGCATAAAGCGGTGCTGGATACCTGTAAACATATCGAAAAAATGGGCGGAGAAGTTACTTATTTGCAGGTAAAACCCGATGGCCTTATTGATTTAAAAGAATTGGAAGCTGCAATAAAACCCACCACCATTCTTATTGCCATTATGTATGCTAATAACGAAATTGGAACCGTAATGCCGATAAAAGAAATCAGTAATATTGCCCGTAAACACGGTGTGCTGGTATTTACAGATGGTACGCAGGCGGTTGGTAAAATTCCTGTTGATGTTAATAAAGATGGTATTGATATAATGGCGTTTACCGGCCATAAAATGTACGGACCAAAAGGTGTAGGTGCATTATATGTACGCCGTAAAAATCCAAGGGTAAAAGTTACCGCCCAAATGGACGGCGGTGGTCACGAAAGAGGCATGAGAAGCGGCACTTTAAATGTACCGGGCATTGTGGGGTTTGGTAAAGCCTGCGAATTATGTATGTTGGATATGGAAGACGACAGCAAGCGCATTATTAAAATGAGAGATCATTTAGAAACAGAATTAATGAAACTGGAAGAGGCTTATATTAATGGCAGCACACAACACCGTTTACCGCACGTTACCAATATTTCATTTAAGCACGTAGAGGGCGAAGGTTTATTGATGGGCTTTAATAAAAACATTGCATTAAGCAGTGGCAGTGCCTGTACATCTGCATCACTTGAACCTTCTTATGTTTTAAAAGCATTAGGTTTGGGTGATGATTTGGCACATAGTTCGCTACGTTTTGGTTTAGGTAGATTTACAACAGACGAGCAGATTGAATACACCATTAAAGCCATCAGCGAAACGGTTTTAAAGTTAAGAGAAATGAGCCCGCTTTGGGAAATGTATAAAGAAGGTATTGATTTAAGTACCATTGAGTGGGCAGCACATTAGCCCCTATCCCCTAAAGGAGGAAATGTAGAAGATTGTTGCGAAGATTTTGTATTATAAAGTTCTTTATTTTTCAAAAAGATAAATCCTGTTCAGCTCCGCAGGTTCAAGTCCCCTTTAGGGGATAGGGGCTAATTATCATGGCATATTCAGAAAAAGTAATCGATCATTACCAAAATCCAAAAAATGTTGGTACCCTCGATAAAAGCAGCAAGAGTGTAGGAACGGGTTTAGTAGGCGCACCGGAATGTGGTGATGTAATGCGTTTGCAAATTGAAGTGGATGATGCGACAGGTATGATAACTGATGCCAAATTTAAAACCTTTGGTTGTGGTTCTGCAATTGCTTCTTCCTCTTTAGCTACCGAATGGCTTAAAGGCAAATCTGTTGATGATGCTTTAAAGATTGACAATATGGATATAGTGGAAGAATTAAATCTTCCGCCTGTAAAAATTCACTGTTCAGTTTTAGCCGAAGATGCTATTAAAGCAGCTATTAACGATTACCGTGTAAAAAATGGTAAAGAAGCCATTAAGTTTGAAGAGAGCGTGGTGCATTAAGAGCCCCTCCGCCCCCTAAAGGGGGAACTTTAAAGAGTAAGATAACTTAAAGATTATTTAAATAATGAACAGTAATGTTTCAAATATATCAAATGGCCCTGTAGTAACAGAGTCCAAAATCCCCCCTTTGGGGGGTGGGGGGGCTGCTTCTATATTTATTTCGGATAAAGCCAAAGCAAAAGTTATCAACCTGATGACAGATGCAGGCGTTGCTGATAACCATGCTTATTTTTTAAGAGTTGGGGTTGTGGGCGGTGGCTGCAGCGGCTTAAGCTATAAAATGGATTTTGATAACGAAGTAAAACCAATGGACCAGGTGTTTGAAGACAAAGGCATAAAAATTGTTTGCGACCTTAAAAGTTTTTTATACCTGGTAAATACCGAGCTGGAATTTAGCGATGGTTTAAATGGCAAAGGATTCTTTTTTAATAACCCCAATGCCAGCCGCAGTTGCGGTTGCGGCGAAAGTTTTGCTGTATAGTCAAACTCCAGCTTGACATTCTATATAAAAATATTAAGCCCTCCATTTTTTGGAGGGCTTTTGCTTTCATAAAGTTTTATTTTATTCCACAGCAGGCATAATTGGTGGAGCTGGCATGGGCGGCGGCGGCGGTGGCAACTTGCCATATTTATTTTCAAAATATTCCGGCTTGGCGTTCCAAACGCTCATTCTTATTTTTTGGGTAATTCCTTTTTTAGTTAATAAAATAACTGGCTCTTCATTGGTATTTTGTACAGATATAATATAGCCCTTTTGATTTACTAATTGAGTAGATTTATTTTTTAACCGGTGAAGCGGAGCAACCGGCGGCGGTGGTGGTGGCGGAGGAGGTTGAACAAAAATTGCTTCAGTTGGCGGTGGCGGCGGCGCAGGTGGTGCATCTTTCACTTCTTTTTGAGGTGGCAATGGCGCAATATTTTTTTTACCATTTTGGGCCAAGCCGTGGGTAGCTGCCATACCTACAGCCATTACAATAATTATTTTTTTCATTTTGTTTTTTTTACTTAGATGCTGCCTTGTATTTTATCCATAAAAAAAAAGCCCCCCGGGTTGCGGGGGACTTTTCAGCAGTTGGTTTTGGGTAAACAACTTTAGTAATGTAATTTTAAAGCGATTGTTTGTGCAGACTATAAAACTTAAAAAAATTAGACCTGCTTTAAAATTGTTTTGAATTTTTGGAGCTGCCAGTTGTTAAACAGCCCATTCTTTTAATATGACAATGCCTTTTTACAAAGTGCTGCATAATTATTTAAAATTTATTTTAATCCCCTGTTATGGTGGATAAACTGTGGATATGCAATGCCTGCACAAATTTTTATATACACCATTTTATAACTGTAACTTAAGTGGTTAAGTAGTAAATTGCAGCAATTTTATAAAAGCATGTGGAGTATTTGTAAAAAAGAAATGCAACAATTTTTCAGCAACCTCACCGGTTATATTGCTATGGTGTTGTTTTTGGTTATAAATGGCCTGTTTTTGTTTGTACTTAAAGACAGTAACATTTTTGATTTTGGTTATGCTACGCTTGATAAATTTTTTGAGCTGGCGCCCTGGATTTTACTTTTTTTAGTGCCTGCAATAACCATGCGTACCCTTTCCGACGAGTTTAAAGGAGGCACTTTTGAAATTTTACAAACCAGGCCGCTCACCAAATGGCAAATTGTATTGGGTAAATATTTTTCTATTTTAATGGTGTTGGCCTTTGTTATAATACCCACTTTTATCTACGTATTTACCATTCAAAAATTAAGTGTGCAGGGTAATATTGATGGCGGCGGTATTGCCGGCAGTTACCTGGGTTTGTTTTTTTTAGCTACAGTATTTGCTGCCATAGGTTTGTGCTGCAGCAGTGTTACCAATAATGCTGTGGCGGCATTTTTAATAAGTGTTTTTGCATGCTTAATTTTATTTTTTGGTTTTAATGCTTTAAGCAAATTGCCCATTTTTACAAATGGATTAGATTATTATGTGGAGATGCTGGGTATAGATTTTCATTACCGCAGTATAAGCCGTGGTGTGCTGGACAGCAGGGATGTGATTTATTTTGGCAGTATTATTTTTTTGTTTTTATTGATCACCGTTAAAAACCTGCATAAAAAATAAATGGCCCTGTTACAAAAAATTTGGAAAAGTAAATTGTGGTTGCCCATCACCCTCATTTTTTTAGTGGCGGTAAACTGGCTGGCAGCGGTATACCATACCCGGATAGATTTTACCAACGAAAAACGTTTTACCTTATCTAACCCCACAAAAAAATTATTAAAAAATTTAGACGGGGTGGTAGTGGTTGATGTTTTTTTAAAAGGCGATTTTCCCAGCGGCTTTAAAAAGTTAGCCAACAGTACCAGCGAAATATTAAGTGAGTTTAAAGAAGTAGCGGGCAACAATATGCAGTACAATTTTATAAGCCCCGATGATGTAATGGAAGGCACCGATATAAAATGGGGCGATACTTTAAGTGCATTGGGTTTATATCCTATAAATTTAAAATCGCAGTTAAAAGCTGGCGAACAGCAGCAGTTGTTGTATCCTGTAGCATTAATAAGGTATAAAGAAAATGTGGTGCCGGTATCGTTATACACCGGCTCATCAAAAGCAATTACTTACAGCGAAATAAATGGAGCAGAGGCAATGATGGAATTTAAATTTGCTGATGCCATCAATAAAATTTCTCAAACAGAAAAACCAATGGTGGCTTACTCGGCTGGCAATGGCGAGCCGGGAGATGTAAGAAGTTATGATTTGGCCAACAGCGTTTTATTAACCGATTATAATCTTAAAACACTCAATCTAAATACGCAACCGGCAATACCCGATACGTTTAAACTTTTAATAATTGTAAAGCCCACACAAAAATTTACTGACGAAGAAAAATTAAAAATAGATCAGTATATAATGAGAGGCGGAAAGCTGTTGTTGTTTATAGATAAATTAAATGCAGAAATGGACAGCCTGCGCCTAAAAAATGAACTGGTGGCTTACGACAGGGATTTAGCATTAAATGATTTGTTATTTAAATATGGCGCAA
This sequence comes from Ferruginibacter sp., assembly GCA_043756235.1. Classification (GTDB taxonomy): domain Bacteria; phylum Bacteroidota; class Bacteroidia; order Chitinophagales; family Chitinophagaceae; genus Ferruginibacter. The sequence continues at coordinate 15,030 of JAYURK010000080.1, forward strand.
GGATTAACAGCGATCTGGTGATGGACCTGCAATGCGATGTGTATCCATTTGTAACCAACGCAAGCAACCAAATGGAATACCTTAAATGGAATTATTTTCCTTTGTTCGAAACTAAATCCAATCACGTAATAAATAAAAATTTGGGTTTGGTGGCCGGCCAGTTTGTAAATTCAATCGATACCATCGAAGCTGAAGGCATTACAAAAACTATTTTGCTGAGTACATCGCCTAACTCCAGGGTAATTGCCACACCGGCAGTTATCAGTGGCAGAGAAAATGTAAATGCAGCCGAAGATGAAAAATTTAAAAAATCAAATATACCTGTAGCGGTTTTGCTGGAAGGTAAATTTCAATCTTTGTACAACAACCGTTTATCGCAGGCCATGAGCGATTCTTTGCAACAGTATGGATTTCCATTTATGGCACAAAGTTTTACGGATGGAAAAATTATTATTGTGGCAGACGGAGACATGATTTTAAATACGGCAGATAAAGATGGGCCTTTGCCCATGGGCATTAACCGATACACTGCCGGAACCCAATACGAATACCAGTTTGCCAATAAAACCTTTTTGCAAAACTGTTTAGATTATTTAATTAATCCCTCCGGTTTAGCAGAAGCTAAAGCAAAAGATTATACCTTACGATTACTGGATACCAAAAAAGTAGCAGCAGAAAAAACTACCTGGCAATTAATAAATATTGCTCTGCCGGTATTAGGGGTATTTTTGTTTGCCATAATTTACCAGTGGCGGCGTAAAAGAAAATATACAAAATAAAAAAATGGACAAAACTCAATTGATATATCTTGTTTTTAGTGTTATTATTATTATTTCTCTTGTGGTAGACCTGGGTTTAATGAGTAAGAAAGATAAGAAGGTTACCATAAAGCAGGCCTTATACCAAACATTTTTTTGGGTAGGTCTTGCATTGGCATTCTGCATTTTTTTATGGATAGAAGAAGGGCAGAAACCGGCTCTTGAATATTTAAGTGCATACCTGATGGAGTGGAGCCTGAGTATAGATAATATTTTTGTGTTCATACTTATTTTTACAGCATTTAGTGTAAAAGAAAACAACTACGGCAGGGTGTTACTTATAGGTATATTGATGGCCATTGTTTTTAGAATTATTTTTATTACAGTAGGCGTGGTGCTTGTAGAAAAGTTTCATTGGCTGTTATATGTGTTTGGTGTTTTTCTGGTGTACACTGGTTATAAAATGTTTGTATCAATTGAAGATGAAAAAGAATTTGATCCTCAAAAAAGTAAGGTCTATAATTTTTTGAAAAGAATATTACCTCTTGCACCACACGATGGTAATGGAAGATTTACCGTGATCGAAGGAGGCAAAAAAAGATACACCACTTTGTTTGTGGTGGTAATAATGCTGGCAGCAATTGATCTGGTGTTTGCATTAGATTCTATACCTGCAGTAATGGGAATTGTAGATACCAAAACACCAGGCTACCAGGCTACAGCAAGGCTGGTAATTTACACTTCTAATATTTTTGCTGTGCTGGGCCTGCGCTCTTTGTTTTTTTTATTGCGTGGGGCGGTGCATAAATTTGATTACCTGCCGCAGGGTATTGCAATAGTATTAATATTTATAGGAATAAAAATGCTGGGCGAACACTGGATAAATCAGTGGATAGATAAAACCATACAAATATTTATTTCTTTAGGGTTTATTTTAATTTGTTTAGGCGCTTCTGTTATTTATTCTATTTTTATCGATAGGGAAAATGCCAAAATAAATGCTGCTAATAATGATGATCAGGCGCATTAATACAACGAGCATAACATAAAAGTTGTTTACCCCGTTAATACTATTCCGATGTATACCATTGCTGAAATAGAAAAAATAATCGACGGCAAATTTTTAGTTAATAAAAATCCTGCTGCGGTTATTGAACACTTACTTATTGACAGCCGCAAATTATTATTTCCTTCCACCACTTTATTTTTTACCATTGCCGGCCCACGCCGCCAGGGCAATGCCTATGTAAAAGAACTGTACGATAAAGGTGTGCGGCATTTTATTGTAGACGCCGGGTTTTTGCCAAACCAACTATTTGCCGATGCCAATATTATTGTTGCACAAAATGTTTTGCTGGCTTTGCAAAAATTAACAGCGCACCACCGCCATCAGTTCAGCGTGCCTGTTACAGGCATTACGGGCAGCAATGGAAAAACTATTGTAAAGGAATGGTTGTACCAGTTGTTGCAAAACGATTACCATATTGTACGCAGTCCTAAAAGTTATAACTCACAAATTGGCGTGCCATTAAGTGTGTGGCAAATGAGCACAGCACATGATCTTGCCATTTTTGAAGCAGGCATTTCTATGCCCGGCGAAATGGAAAGGCTTGAAAAAATTATAGCACCAACCATTGGCATTTTCACTAATATCGGTGAGGCACACAGCGAAGGTTTTGAAAATATCTCTGATAAAATAAAAGAAAAAATAAATCTATTTAAAAAAACACCGGTAATAGTTTATTGTAAAGATGAAATTTTAGTGGACGAAGCTATGCTGGAACTGCAGCAAAAAAATAACAGTACACTTTTTACCTGGGGCCAAAAAGAAGGGGCAACACTTTGTATTGCCACTATCCAGGTGCAGCCTTTTAATACAGTTATAAAAGGTATTTATAAAGATAAAAAAATCAGCATCTCCATACCATTTACCAACGATGCTGCCATAAAAAATGCTATTACCTGCTGGTGTGTTTTATTACATCTTAAAATTGATAACGAAGTAGTACAGGAAAGGATGCTGCAATTAAAGCCGGTAGAAATGCGGCTGGAATTAAAAGAAGGCATCAACAATTGTTCGGTAATAAATGATAGCTACAGTGCCGATATTACTTCTTTATCTATTGCTTTAGATTTTTTACAGCAACAACAGCAGCATCCTAAACGTACAGTTATCATCAGCGATATATTACAAACTGGTAAAACAACTGAGGCATTATATAAAGAGGTTGCTGATATATTGCAACAAAAAAATATTCACCGCCTTATAGGTATTGGTACCGAAATTTTAAAACACCAGGACGTATTTAAGGGCATTGCAGAAAAAAATTTTTTTAACAGTACCGCAGAATTTAAACAACAGTTTGCTACGCTGCATTTTTATAACGAAACCATTTTATTAAAAGGTGCCCGTGTTTTTGAGTTTGAACAAATAAGTCATTTGCTGGAAGAAAAAACACATCAGACTGTTTTAGAAATTAACCTTAGCGCCCTTGCATACAATTTAAAAATTTACCAGCAGCAACTGCAACCAGGTGTAAAAATGATGGCCATGGTAAAAGCATTTAGCTATGGCAGCGGAAGTTTTGAAATAGCCAATGTGTTACAATTTTGTAAGGTAGATTATTTAGCAGTGGCTTATGCTGATGAAGGTGCCGAACTGCGGCGTGCCGGTATTAGTTTACCGGTAATGGTTATGAATGCAGAAGCCGCTACTTTTGATATGCTGGTGCAATATAACCTGGAACCCGAGTTATATTCCTTTGGAATTTTAACTGCTTTTGAAAACTACCTGCAGCAATCGGGAATAAATAATTACCCGGTGCATATTAAATTAGATACGGGCATGCACCGCCTGGGTTTTGTAAAAGCAGAAATAGAGGAGTTGGGTAAAAAAATTAGTTCTACCTCAAGTTTTAAAATCCAATCGGTTTTTTCGCATCTGGCGGCAAGCGATAACGAAACACATGATGAGTTTACTAAACAGCAGGAAGATTTATTTTTACATTCCTGTACTATCCTCCAAAAAAATATCAGCTATCCTTTTTTAAAGCATATTGCCAATACCGCTGCAATTCACCGGCATAAAAATTTACAATTAGATATGGTGCGGCTGGGCATTGGTTTATACGGTGTAGATGCCAACTTAAAAATGCAGCAGCAGTTAAAAAACGTGAGCACATTAAAAACTACCATCTCCCAAATAAAAAAAATAAAAGCTGGCGAAAGTATTGGTTACAGTCGCAAAGGCATTGCTGAAAAAGATTCGGTTATTGCAACCGTACGCATTGGCTATGCCGATGGTTACCCCCGCAGCCTTAGCAATGGCGCCGGAAAAATGTGGTTGAATAAAAAACTGGTTCCGGTAATTGGTAATGTATGTATGGATATGACGATGCTGGATATTACCGGTGTACCTGCAGCAGAAGGGGATGAAGTAATAGTGTTTGGCGAAAATTTGCCGGTTGCCACACTCGCCCAATGGGCCAATACAATTGCTTACGAAATTTTAACCGGTATATCACAAAGGGTAAAAAGAGTTTATTATGAAGAATGAAAACAATAGGCAATAGGTAATACACAATAGGCAATAAACAATAGGCAATAAACAACAGGCAATAAACAACAGGCAATAGGCAATACACAATAGGCAATACACAATAGGCAATGTGCCCGGCCCTGTTAAACGCCTAAACTTCTAAACACCGAAACCTCTAAACCTCTAAACGCCTAAACTTCTAAACACCGAAACCACTAAACCTCTAAACTCCTAAACTCCTAAACCCTAACCCCCAACAAACTGTAAACCTAATCCTCTTATCTTTGCCCCTTATTATGAAAGCAAAACACGTTGCATTTATTATTGCGCTGGTGGTAATTGCCGACCAGGCCTTAAAATTGTATGTTAAAACCCATTTTACTTTGGAGAGCCCTGGTAATCACCAAAATATTTTAGGAGAGAAATTTCAATTATATTTTGTAGAAAATCCAGGTATGGCATATGGCTGGAAGTTTGGTGGTAGCTGGGGCAAACTGGCCCTCACTATTTTCAGGCTTATTGCTGTTATTTTTGGTACCTGGTATTTAGGAAGTATTATTAAACAGCGCTTCCACCGGGGTTTTATTTTTTGTGCCGCATTAATTTACGCCGGGGCGCTGGGCAATTTAATTGACTCGGCTTTTTATGGATTAATTTTTGATAAGGGCATGATTGCCGATCCAATTACAAAAGAATATGGCAGTTACAACGGGCTTGCGGTGTTTTCAAAAAATGGTTATGCCCCTTTTTTACATGGCAATGTGGTAGATATGCTATACTTCCCAGTTATTGACGGTCGTTTTCCTGCGTGGTTTCCATTTTGGGGCGGAGAAGATTTTGAATTTTTCAGGCCCATATTTAATTTGGCAGATGCTGCAATATCAACCGGTGTAATTACAATATTAGTTTTTCAGAAGCGTTTCTTCAAGCAGCGTAACAGCGATGATAATAATCATACGGTTGAAACCAAAGCATTGGTCAACGACGAGTCGCAGGTTTCATAAATAACTTATCTTTATTTTAAAATATTCCCTGTATGAAGATCTTTAAAAAATTTTTTACGGTAGCAGCAATTTTTGTAGCTTTTTTATCGTGTCAAAAAGAATTGAGTTTTGATAATGGTGGGGTATCGGCTGGCAGTTTTAAAAAAGATGTTGCCGGCGATTGTGCGCCGGTTACAGTAAATGGCATTTTTAAAGTAGATTCTGTTTTAAGCAATGCTCAATATGTAGATGTGGAAGTTTCCGTCTCTACCCCCGGCAATTTTGAAATAAGATCCGATACTGTAAACGGCTTTTCATTTAGAAAAGTAGGCAGTGTGGTTTTTGGTTCAAATACTATTCGCTTATATCCGTCTGGCAAACCTATTGCCGCAGGCACTAATACTTTTACAATAAGATATGGTAACAGCACCTGTAGTTTTGATATTACTGTTGCCGGCCCCGGAACGGGGATTGCTGCATTTACATTAGGTGGCGCTCCCGGCGCTTGCACGGGTGCAGTATCTGCGGGTACTTATATGGTGGGTACTCCTTTAACTCCATCCAATACATTAGTGGTTCAGGTAAATGTTACTACTGCCGGTACTTATATATTAGGTGCAGCCACAACATCGGGTTTTGCATTTACTGCAAGCGGTGTATTTACAACAACTGGTTTACAAAATGTAACCTTAACGGGTACGGGTACCCCAACTACTGCAGGCGTTGCCGTAGTTACGGTTAGTAATATTGCCAGTAACTGTATATTTAATATTACAGTATTACCCGCCGGTGGCGGCACTCCGGCAATATTTACTTTAGATGGTGCACCTGCCGGTTGTACAGGTTTTACCTTAGCAGGAAACTATAATGTTGGCACTGCAGTTACTGCAGCAAATACGGTTAAATTAAATGTTACCGTTACTACAGCAGGCTCCTATAATATTACAACCAATACCCTTAATGGTATTACATTTAGTGGCGCAGGTGTACTGGCACTGGGTGCTCAGCAGATTACTTTAACCGCCACAGGTACACCAACTGCAGCCGGTGCCTTTGTTTTTAAACCCAATGTTATTGGTACCTGCGATTTTTCTGTAAACTGCGTTGCCGGACCACCAGTGTTAAATGGCGATTATTTTCCATTAACAGCAAATAGTTGGTGGAGCTACGATATTGTTGGCCAGCCAGACACCATTTTTAATATTGTTTTTGGAACCAAAACTTATAATGGTAATAGCTATACTGAAGTTCAGCAGGAATATCAAAGTGCGCCGGTAGACACTACGCACTACCGCAAAAGCGGCAACAATTATTTTGAATGGGTTATTTCCGATGCGTACTCCGCACAGTTTGGGTTTGATAACCCGGCTACTGTAGATATTAACTTTCTTAAAGAAAACACTGCGACCAACACCACCTGGCAATCGGGCCCATATACCGGCACTGTAGGCGGCACGGCAAATGTAGACTTGAGGTATGATTTTAAAATAGAAAATGCCAATACCACTTTAACAGTGAGTGGTAAAAATTACACTAATGTAATTCATGTAAGTGTTACAGTACAACTAAAAGTGGCGCCTTCGCCGGTATATACGGCATTTGAAAAAAATGATTTCTATTATGCTAAAGGCATTGGTTTAATAAAAATAAAATACAACGATTTATTAGGTGGTGGCGTTTTAGGCGAAATTGGAATAAGAAATTATAAGGTGAATTAAGTACTTCATTTCTATCAGGCCATTTTTTAAGTTGTGTAATTTTAAATAGAAAAAAATAAAAAGCAGGCCATGAAAAAAATATTTTTTTATTGTGTACTTGTGGCCGCTTTTTTTACATCCTGCCTTAAAGAATACAGTGCTGAGCAAAATCCGGATGGATCTGACGGTATAATTGGTGCCGATTGCCGCATAAGCAAAATAAGCTACAGCGACAGTGCAGGCATTACTGCAATTGGTTCAATAGGGGCAACTATTAATGCTGCAGATGCTGTTACCGATATTACCAAATTCGACAGCCTTACCTTAACTATTGAGTTTAACGCAGCACCGCAAAATTTTGGCGATACTGTAGCCATCGATCCTGATCAGTATTTTATTACTGAAGGAACTGCAAAAAGAATAAAACAATTTCATGGTTTAATTGACCCTGCTGTACAGGGATCGCCGGAGTTTGATGTGGCTTATGTGTATGATGCAGCAGGTTTTCTTATCAATAAATTTTATACACTTTCTTCTTTTCCAGGTTTTCCGTACCAGAAGGTTAGTTATACTTACAACAATGGTAATTTGATAAAAATGGTTACTGATGATTTGTTTACCGGCGATGTTATTAAAGATGCCAGCCTTACTTATACAAATACTGTGGCGCCAAAAAATTTCTGGTATCTTTTTCCAGATGAAATTACCTACGCTGAGTTTAACCAGTTTTATAATTTTGGAAAAAAATCTGCCAACGGCGTACAAAGTTTAAAATTGCGTTTTTACGATCCGGGTAATTTGCTGGTAGATTCTGCAGTGTCAACATTCAGTAATTACATTATGAGCCGTGATAATTATGCAGTAAGTGTAAATATGAATGGCAGCGATCAATCTTTTATCCCTGCCACTGCAGGTAAATTGCGCTTTACGTATAAATGCAGGTAACTGCTGCTGTATAAATATTAAACCTCCTGAAGAATCAGGAGGTTTTTGTAAATCAAACATAACGGTCAAGCACTAATGTAGTTTTATAATTCTTTTACTGATAATGGAATTATTATTTGCAACTGCCAGTATAAATACTCCTTCAGGTAAATTGTTTTTAAGATTTATCCGGTAAGTATTCCATCCTTTTTTTTCGGTAATTTTTTCATGCTGTACTATATTTCCAAAAGCATCGTAAAGAGTAAAACTTACGGGGCTTTGCAGTGGAATTATAAAATCAAGATTGATATGGTCTTTAACCGGGTTACTTACAAAATTTATAGCAAAGCCTAACGCTTTATTACTAACTGTTACGGATGGACCGTACCCGGTTGTTCCATCTGTGCCTGTAAGTTTAAGGCGGTAGTAAGTAAGTTGCTCTATTTTTTCGGGGTCGGTATATTCATAAATTAATCCGGTGAAATTACCTGCCGGAATAATTGAAGCTGAAATAAAATTTATACCATCAGTACTTTTTTCTACTTCAAAACTGCTGAAACTATTTGCTGCAGTTACCTGCCATTTTAATACAGCATTCAATTGCTGTAATGCTGCCGAAAAATTATGTAAAGCGCTGTTTAAAATGGCGCCGCAATTAATTACATTTAAAAAAGTATTGGTGTTATTACTGTAAGCGCAATTTACGCTTGATAAATTGGCTGCAGTAGTTGCTACAACCACCCTGTACCGGTGTCCGCTATCTGCCATAGAAACAATAAACATTGGATAGGTAGCCGTGTATTCATATTGTCCACCTATAAGAGTTGGGGCGCCTGTACCACTTATGCCGGTATCAAACCAGCTGGCACCACCATTGGTGCTTTTCTGCCATTTATAAAATGTGTAGTTGGGAAAAAAACATCTTATCGTTGAAGACAGATCTGCCACACCACCAGCACAAGCCTTTAATTCCGGGTTGTATTTTAATATAAGGTCGGGTTCGCAGGTAGAAAGATTTACATCATCTACAGCCCAGTCGTTTCCGCCACCACCAGGAGAATTATTTCTTATCGATAGAGTAAATGCAGTTTGTGTTGTGCCGGTTAAATAGGTAAAACCTTTTTTTGTCCATTGTCCGTTGTAAGGCAAATCTCCGGTGGTATAATAATCAATGCCATTTAATTGAAAAGTTAAATTAGGTTTCACACCTGGTGGATACGGCCCGTTGAATAATGTGTTTAAAGCGCCACGGCCATTACTGTCGCACGAGCATTTAGAACAGATGTTTCTGAACCAGGCACTAAAATCATAATAGGTAGAAGGGCATAAATTATTTACGGTTTGTTGTATGGCCGGGCTGATGGCATAACTGGCATTAATCACTGCCATGTAGCCACCATTAGCTCCAACAGCTGTTGCCGGGTTTCCCATTATAGGGCTGGCGGCACCGGTATGATCACCAATAATATCCCATACCGAAAATACTCTTGAGTTATCAGGATAAGGAACTGCATTATTGGTAGCACCTGCAGCACTGCTGTTATTGCATATGCCATAAAATCCATCATTAGGTTGATTGGCAGAAAAGTTTACAAAACTGTATCCCGGTACAATTGCCGAGGCGCTTCGGTTTCTGGCAGTGCCGGTACCAAAAGTTCCGTTGTTTTCAATTAGTGCATTGCCCCCAACAAAATTTGGGCACACGCCAATGTTTTGAAAAACCATTAAATTATTTGGAGCAAAACCTGTTGTTATTGCGGTAGCCGATTGCGTATAACGAAAAGCACCACCAGGCATAGTGAGTAAACTGTTATACGCAACTGTATTATTTATCCTTACCCTGTAAGATGCTACCATGATACATACCCCACCATAAAAGGATGGTTTGTCGTTGTATGCAATGGTACCACCGCCTGTAGTTGCAACACCGGTGTTGGTTGCAATACCTGCTGTTCTGCCCATATTAATTCTTAAGGTTCTGTTGGTGTTGTTATACATAGCAGCATCATCACTTGCAGCGTCGGTATAAGCCCTAAAAGTAAGGCCTTCGTTTGTGATAATTTTTAGCGTGCCGGGTAAGTAAGTGAAGTTAGTATTTATGGTATCATTATATCGTACAAGTGTAATAGAAAAAGCAGCAAAATTTCCTACTGCGATAGCTGCTCTTATTTCAAGTGTGTCGCCGGGTTCAAAAGTACCACCGGTTAAATTTTTAGAAACGTTAATATAACTTTTTCCTGTTTGTACCTGCGCCAGTAATGGTTGATTACTCACGAGGTGGAGTAAGCAAAAAATTAATGGATAAAAAATGTGAAGTAAAAATGTTTTCATATGGATATGGTTTTGGTAACAAAATATGGTATTCGGTATTTGTAGTCATTATCTTCCTGATATTTAATAATAGTAATCCGGTAAAGGGAATAGTACGCTGCTGCAGTAGGGAAGTACGAGGGTAAAAACAAACTCCAAATTATTTTATCAAAATAATAAAAAGTAAGAGAAGTTTTTATAAGGATGAATCAAGGGTATATTAATTTGACAACGGTTAGCCGCCTTGCTTAGTGTGTAAAATAAAAATTTATCCTGAAAATGTGCATAACTGGTTGCTGTACAGTTTTTTTACGCCCTTTATTTCAGGGTATTGCCGTTGCATTTATAGTAACAGTTGCAATAATGCATTAAGCCCGTCGTATTTTTTGCAGGTAAAAAATACAGTATTAATTACTGTTTTTTTTATTTTGATGCTGCATTAAAATTTGTTCATAATAAGAGGGTAGTTTCTATCGTTTTTAGTTAGGCCGAACAGCATAGGCCGTTATTTTTTTTTATTTTCTCTTTACAACTAACCTCTTAATTTTTAATTATTCGATATGATAAAAAACTTAAGCACCGTTTCTAAAGCTGTATTTTCTATTTGCTTTTTAGGTTGTTATTACCAGGCAAAATCGCAAAGCAGTTTTTCAAAAAGAATAGTTGCATCCGGTTTTAATTCGGCATGGGAAGTTTTGTATGGCCCTAACGATTCGCTATGGGTAACAGAAAACAGAGCGTACACCATCAGCAGGGTTAGCGTTACTACAGGCATTAAAACACAGTTGATAGATTTAAGAGCCGCTGATGCATCAATAAATTTTACAGCTGGCAGTGGTACACAGCCGCAGGGCGGCTTAATGGGCTTAGCGCTGCATCCAAATTTATTTTCAACTGATGAAATTATTAGAAATGCTGCACCATGGGTGTATGCTGCATATGTTTACAACAGGGGCGCTTGCCCGGGTACTAACACCAGTTGTATTTTTACTGCAAAAATTGTAAGGTTTGAATATAACGGTAATGCACTGGTAAATCCTGTAACTATTTTAAATGATATTCCCGGCAGCAGCGATCATAATTCGGGAAGGTTAGTTATTGGGCCTGTAATTGAACCCGGAGCCGATGCCGCTCATACACAATACCGGCTATACTACACCGTTGGTGATATGGGTGCCGGTCAGTTTTTAAATTTTACACGGCCGCAAAATGCACAGGGAATAAATATTTTAGAAGGAAAAGTATTAAGAATAAATACTGCTATTGATACTGATGGCGGGGCCGATGACTGGGTGCCCAATGATAATCCTTTTTATAATTCCACTTCAATTACACCAGAGGATTTTGTTTTTTCCAAAGGGCACAGAAATCCGCAGGGCCTGGCATGGGGCAGTATTAATGGCACCAATTATTTATACAGCAGCGAACAAATGGACCGTACCGACGATGAAATAAATATTATTGAAGCCGGAAGAAATTACGGATGGGATAAAGTTTCGGGTTATTGCGATGGCAATGTAGATGGTTACCGCATTGGCCAGAATAACAGCGTGAATGAAGCTGCCTTTTGTTCAGCAAATATTGGTGTACACAAAGAACCCATCTTTACTTTATTTACTGCTACAGCGGCTGCCATGCCTGCGTTAATGGCGCAAAATAATAATGCATTGTGGCCCACTGTTGCTTGCTCCAGCATGGAATTTTATAATTACAATATTATACCCGGCTGGCCGGCATCGTTATTAGTTACGCCTTTAAAAAAAGATTTTATCTACAGGGTAAAATTAAATGCCGCCGGTGATGGTATTACCGGCGATACAGTATCTTATTTTAGGGGAGATGGAAATCGGATAAGAAAAATTACAGCCAGCCCCGATGGATTTAAATTATATATTTCCCGGGATGTTGGTGCAACAGCTAATGGCGGAAGCGTTATGGAATACACTTACACCGGCCCGCTGCTGGCTATAAATGACAACCACGACAAACCAACTGTAGTAAAAAATTTGGTGCACATTTATCCTAACCCGGTTTCAACTATTTTATATGTGCAGGGAAAAAAAGAAATGCGTAAACCTTTGCAGGCGCAATTGTACGATGTTAATGGAAAATTGATTAACGCAACATCATCTTATAAAAATAATTTTTCAATAAATATTGCAGCTTTAAAAAAGGGTATTTATATTTTTAAAATGTACAACGCTTTTAATGTAGAGATGCAGATTGAAAAGATCATTAAATTATAAACACATTAAAGGGCTTAAAATATCATGCCGCAATTTTTGTTGCGGCATGTTTATTAAATTTTTCCCACCATATTTTCCGGTATCACCCACTCATCAAATTCTTTTGGTGTTACATAGCCCAGCTTTACCGCCATCTCTTTTAAAGTGGTATTTTCTTTATGTGCTTTCTGTGCAATTTCTGCAGCTTTATAATAGCCAATTTTTGTATTGAGTGCAGTAACCAGCATTAACGAATTGTCTAAATGTTTTTTGATATTTTCCTTTAAAGGTTCAATACCCACTGCGCATTTATCATTAAAGCTTACACAGCCATCGCCAATTAATCTTGCACTGTGTAAAAAATTATAGATCATCACGGGTTTAAAAACATTTAATTCAAAATGGCCATTGCTGCCACCAATACCAATGGTAACATCATTCCCCATCACCTGCGCAGCAATCATGGTTAAGGCTTCGCATTGTGTGGGGTTAACTTTACCCGGCATTATAGAGGAGCCCGGTTCGTTATCGGGTATATAAATTTCGCCGATACCACTTCTTGGTCCGCTGGATAGCATGCGTACATCATTTGCAATTTTCATTAAACTAACGGCAACGGTTTTTAATGCACCGTGTGCTTCTACAATAGCATCATGTGCAGCCAAAGCTTCAAATTTATTTTCGGCAGTTATAAAAGGCAGTTTGGTTAATTTGGCAATATGCTTTGCAACATTTACATCATAACCTGGCGGTGTATTTATTCCTGTACCAACGGCAGTGCCGCCTAAAGCCAGTTCGCTTAAATGTGCTAAAGTATTTTTTATGGCCCGTAAGCCATGGTCTAACTGCGATACATACCCACTAAACTCCTGGCCTAAGGTTAAAGGTGTAGCATCCATAAAATGGGTGCGGCCAATCTTAACTACTTTTTTAAAAGCTTTTGCCTTTTTATCCAGTGTGTCTCTAAGTTTTTTTATTCCCGGAATGGTAGTCTCTATTAAAATTTTATACGCCGCAATGTGCATGGCAGTAGGAAAGGTATCGTTGCTGCTCTGGCTTTTGTTTACATCATCATTAGGGTGTAAATATTTTTCTTTATCTGCTAATTTGCCGCCATTAATTACATGGCCCCGGTATGCCACCACTTCATTTACATTCATATTACTTTGGGTACCGCTGCCCGTTTGCCAAACTACCAGCGGAAAAAAATCATTCAATTTTCCTTCTAAAATTTCTTTACAAACCTTGCCAATTAAATCGGCTTTCTTTTTAGTTAGTATACCTGCATCGGCATTGGTTAAAGCGGCAGCATGTTTCAGGTAGGCAAATGCGGCAATAATTTCTTTAGGCATTTTATTAATGTCCTGCGCAATTTTAAAATTATCAATGCTGCGCTGGGTTTGTGCGCCGTAGTACGCCTGCACAGGCACTTTTACTTCACCCATGGTATCTTTTTCTATCCTGTATTCCATTCTGTTAGTGGTTAAATTATAAAAATAAATATTGGAGGTAAAGTTAATGAAATAACAGTTTTACCCCTGTTACTTTTTTATACAACCGTGGTTTAACAGAAAAAAGGTGCGTAACTTTTTTTATTATTCCGGCAGGTCTGCGATTATTTATAAAAAATTTATGGGTATATTTATTTTCTATTTTTCGGTACTGCAAATTTAAAAAACTAGACTAAACTAAAAAACATGAAAAAAGTTTTACTCCTCACATCGATGATGGCTTTTATTACTGGTGCTGTTTTTTCACAAACAGATAAATTCTGGTCTGCAAGTAAACAAAGCGCCGCTGCAATAACAACAGACAAATCGGTGGCCAGATTAACTTATCCTAAAGTATTTAAATTATTTAACCTTAACATTGATCCTTTAAGAAAAGAATTATTTACAGTGGCGGGTAAAAATGCAACGCGGCAATCGGTAATGATTACTATACCTAATGCTACAGGTGAGCTTGAACAATTTGAAGTATATGAATCTTCGAATTTTGAACCCGATCTGCAGGCGCAATTTCCTGAGATAAGGGCTTATTCCGGTAAAGGAATTACTGATAAATTCGCCACTTTAAAACTGAGTATTTCCCCGCAGGGAATACAAACTATGGTTTTTAGAACTGATAAAGCAAATGAATTTATTGAACCCTATTCTCAGGACCATACCATTTATTCGGTATACAGTTCTCACAGGGAAAAAGGAAAATTACCCTGGACCTGCAGCACACAGGAACAGGAAATGGCTGCTGATATTAACGCAAAAATTCGGGAACCATTTTTATCGGGCAGTTCTACAGGTCAGTTAAAAACTATGCGTTTAGTGCAATCTTGTAATGGAGAGTATGCAAACTTTTTTGGTGCAACAAGTTCGGCACAGGTATCTTTAGTTTTGGCGGCTTATAACGCCACGCTTACACGCTGCAATGGTTGTTACGAAAAAGATTTGGCACTGCACCTTAACCTTATTGCAAATACAACTGCAGTTATTTATTATAATCCTGCTACCGATCCTTATTCCACCACGTTAAGTCAGTGGAATTTGCAATTGCAGCAAACACTCACCAGTGTAATAGGCAGTGCCAATTATGATATTGGCCACATGTTTGGTGCATCGGGTGGCGGCGGCAATGCAGGATGTATCGGTTGTGTTTGTGTAGATCCTGCAAGCAATAATTCTCTTGCAAAAGGTTCGGGCATTACTTCACCTGCAGATGGTATTCCGCAAGGAGATAATTTTGATATTGATTATGTAGCGCATGAAGTGGGCCATCAATTGGGAGGTAACCATACTTTCTCTATGTCGCTTGAAGGTACCGGCCAAAATAAAGAAGTAGGTTCAGGTATTACTATCATGGGTTATGCAGGCATTACAGCGCAGGATGTGGCACCACATTCCATTGATATTTTTCATGAAACTACTATTGGACAGATACAGGCAAATCTTTCCGGAAAAACTTGCCCTGTGTCTATTACTATGACGGCGAATAATGCACCCGTTGTATCGGCTGTTAATAATTACACCATTCCCATAAGTACGCCTTTTGCATTAACAGGTGTAGCTACCGATGCTCAAAATGATCCGTTAACTTATTGCTGGGAACAAAATGATAATTCTACTGTTTCCGGTGCAAGCAGTGTGGCATCGCCAACAAAAGCAACCGGGCCAAACTGGTTAACTTTTCCGGCAACAGTATCGGGTACCAGAAGTTTTCCTAGATTATCAACCATACTTGCTGGTTTAAATGTAACGCCACCATTACCGGGCGGCGATGCAGGTGCAAATATTGAGGCGTTAAGTTCGGTTTCCAGAACATTAAATTTTAGGGTAACTGTAAGAGATAATCATCCGTATGTTGCCGGCTCTGCAATTGGACAAACTGCTTTTACAGATGCGGTGGTTTCGGTTTCCAATACATCGGGACCGTTTGCAGTAACTGCACCCAATACTGCAATCACATGGTCTGCATCAGGTGCAGCAACTGTTACATGGAGTGTAAATGGTACAACCGCAGCACCTGTAAGTTGCGCAGCTGTAAATATTTTGTTATCTACAGATGGTGGTAATACATTTTCAACGGTGCTGGCATCTGGCACAGCAAATGATGGTACCGAAACCATTACGGTGCCCGCAACCGCAAGTACAACATGCAGGATAAAAGTGGAAGCGGTGGGTAATATCTTTTTCGATATCTCTAATACCAACTTTACTATTGGAGCTGCTGCCGCATGCGGCGATGCAAGCGGTTTAACTGCTTCATCAATTACGCAGACAAGCGCTACCGTTAGCTGGACAGCTGTGAGCGGTGCAATAAATTATGCAGTAGATTATAAAACAAATGCATCATCCACCTGGATAAGCGCTGCCACTGCAACTACTGCAACTTCTGTAAACTTAACAGGCTTAACTGCGGGTACTTTATACGATTGGAGAGTTAGAGCAACCTGCTCGGGTGGTTCGGGCAATTTTGTACAGGCGCAGTTTACTACTGCAGCAGCCCCGGTTACATGCCCTGGTATTTATGATGTAAGTACCAATGGAACAACAGGAGGTGCTGCATTAATACCTTTAAATACTGATGTAAAAGGTTTGATAAATGTATCGGGAGATAATGATTATTATCGCTTCACTATTAATACAGGCGGTACTATTACTTTATCGTTAACTACACTGCCAGCAAATTATCAACTGGCTTTATTAAACAGCAGTGGTACAGTTTTACAGTCATCAACTAATAGCAATACTAATAATGAAACCATCAACAGAACGGTTACTGCCGGTACTTACTATGCAAGGGTTTATCCAAGAAATAATAATGCATTTAACGCAGGCAACTGTTATACCCTAAGGGTACAAACAGGTACTGCCGCCCGGAATGCCGATGTTGAAATAGTGCAGATTGCTAATAACAAATTTGCTGTATTCCCTAACCCGGTTGCAAACACAGCAAGGCTTTCATTTAGTGCTGCTGTAAATGGAAAAGCAAATGTTACCATAACTAACCAGGTAGGCGCTGTTGTGCTGGCAAAAACATTGATTGTTACTGAAGGAACCAATATCAGGAATTTGGATGTAAGCAATTTGGCCAGCGGTATGTATTTCATCAGGCTGCAAAATGGGGATGCTGTGCAAATGGCAAGACTGGTTATCAGCAAATAAAACAAAATTTTAAAAGTGCTAAGAGGTTGCAATTACTGCAGCCTCTTTTTTTTGTATTTTACAGAATGAAAAAAAATTTGCTGGTTATTTTTTTATTTATGGCCACAATGGCTGCAGCACAAAATAATTTTCCAAAACCAACTAAAGCACAATTGGCCTGGCATGGCATGGAGTTTTATTTGTTCATGCATTTTGGCCCTAACACTTTTACCGATTTGGAATGGGGGCATGGAAATGAAAAGGAAGAAATTTTTAATCCTGCAAAATTAGATTGTGAACAATGGTGCCGTGTGGCCAAAGCTTCAGGTGCAAAAGGCATTATCATCACGGCAAAACATCATGATGGATTTTGTTTGTGGCCCAGTAAATTCAGTAAACATACGGTTAGAGAAAGCAGCTGGAAAGATGGTAATGGCGATGTGCTGAAAGATTTATCTGCAGCCTGTAAAAAATATGGATTAAAATTTGGCGTGTACATTTCCCCCTGGGATAGAAATCATCCGGATTACGGTACCGAAAAATATAATGAGGTATTTGTAAACATGATGACGGAATTGTTTACCAACTATGGTCCCATTTGGGAGCTGTGGTGGGATGGTGCCAATGGTGAAGGCCCCAACGGAAAAAAACAAATTTATGATTGGGCAAGGTTTACAAAAACAATTCGAAAACTTTCTCCCAACACCGTAATTTTTAGTGATGTGGGGCCTGATATAAGATGGTGTGGAAATGAAAAGGGTATTGCAGGAACCACTAACTGGAACACTTTAAACACCGATGGATTTGAACCCGGTTTATTAGCACCAACAACTGATACTTTAAATACAGGAAATGTAAATGGCAAATACTGGATACCTGCAGAATGCGATGTAAGCATAAGGCCCGGATGGTTTTACCATAAAGCAGAAGATGATAAAGTAAAATCACCGGAGCAATTATTTCAATTGTATTTAAAAAGTGTGGGCCGTGGTGCAAACTTATTATTGAATGTACCACCGGATGGAAATGGGTTGATTACAAAGTTTGATTCGGCAGCGTTGGTGGGGTTTAGGAAGTTGAGGGATGGGAATTTTAAAAATAATTTAGCGTCTAAGGCTAAAGCATTTATGTCTTCGGAAGATTCTGTAAAATTTAAAGGATTAGTCAATGATAAGAATATTTCAACTTTTGCACAAATAACTGACTATAAAAATGAAATCATACAATTGCATTTTAAAAAACCAACAAAAATAAATTGTGTGGTATTAAAAGAAAAAATTCAGGATGGACAGTCCGTTCAAAAATTCTATATTCAGGTAAGAAATAATAAGCAATTGGAAAGTTATATGAATAACACAATTGGAAATAAAAGGGTTTTTACTTTTCCTGCTTTAGAAGTTGATGATTTAATGATACATTTTTTGGAAGGGAAAAGGGCAATAAAAATTAGTGAAATACAAGCATATTTAATTGATGAAAATTTAATTGAAAAATAAATTCAGCAAAATGAAAAAAATATTTTTTCTTCCCATTCTACTTTTTTCAATACTCATTCATGCACAAACTTACCAGCCCACCTGGCAAAGTTTAGATAAACGGCCAGTGCCCACATGGTTTACCGATGCAAAATTTGGCATCTTTATTCATTGGGGAGTTTATGCTGTGCCGGGCTGGTGTACCAAAGGTAATTATGCAGAATGGTACCAGCAGGGCCTGCAGGGTAATGATACCGCAAGGCAAAAATTTCATAAGGCAAAATTTGGCGACAGAACTTATTACGATTTGGCCAACGATTTTAAAGCAGAATTATTTAACCCCGATGAATGGGCAAAAGTTTTTGAACAGAGCGGTGCAAAATATATTGTGCTTACTTCAAAGCATCACGATGGATTTACTTTGTGGCCCAATAAAGAAGCCAATAATACCTGGGGCTTTAAATGGAATGCGGTTGATGTTGGGCCAAAAAGAGATTTGCTGGGGGATCTGTTTAAAGCCGTTCGTAAAACTTCTGTGCACACCGGCATGTACTATTCTTTGTACGAATGGTTTAATCCTTTGTGGAAAGCGGATAAAAATAAGTATGCTACCGAACATGTGTGGCCGCAGATGAAAGAATTGATTAATAACTACCAGCCCGATGTTTTTTGGACTGACGGCGATTGGGAAGCCAGCGATACTGTTTGGAAAAGCAAAGAGTTTTTAACCTGGTTGTATAATGAAAGTGTGGTAAAAAATAAAATTATAGTAAACGACCGTTGGGGTGCCGGACTGCGTTTTAAACATGGAGGAATTTATACACCGGAGTATCAGCCCGATCTGGATTTTGAAGATCACGCCTGGGAAGAAAGCCGTGGTATGGGTTTTAGCTATGGGTACAACAGGGAAGAAGATGCCTGGGATTATAATTCCACACAATCATTAGTGTTGCAACTGATAGATAAAGTAAGCCGCGGTGGAAATTTTTTATTAGATATTGGTCCTGATGAGCATGGAAAAATTCCACCAATAATGCAGGAACGTTTATTGCAAATGGGAGAGTGGCTAAAAATAAATGGAGAAGCCATTTATAATACATCAAGATGGAAAACCCATTCGCAATGGAGTGAGGGCAACAGGGAGTATAAAGACCGCAGTGGCGATATGCTGTTAAAAATTACAGTTGATCCCGAGCCGGGTTATGCGGTTAAGGAGGTTTTTTATACTTATAATAATGCAACCAATTCTTTGTATGCCATCTTTCCAAAATATCCGGATAATAAAAAATTAGTATTGAAGGATATTACACTGCCTGTTAGTACAACAGTTAGTTTTCTATCTTTAAAAGAAAATATTAATTGGCAGCAGGCGGGAAATAATGTTGAAATTATTTTACCCGAGTACAATCCCAATAAAATAAAAGCACCTTTTGCTTACGCTGTCAAGATAGAAAATTTTGGAAATTTTGCACTAAAGCCAAAAATTGAAATGGAGTATAAGGTTGATGCAATGAAACCCACGGTGAGTTTAATAACAAAAGGAGTTGAAGCAATACGATACACAACTGATGGCAGTGAACCCAATCAAACTTCTAACTTATATACAAAGCCATTTAAAATTGAAAAGACAACTACAGTTAAAGCAAAAGCTTTTTTAGCAGGGGCATTAGCAAGTGAAACCAACAGCCAGCAGGTAAAAGTATTTGAATGGATGAAACCCGTAAAAGTTAATAATCTTAAACCTTCAATAGCGTATAATTATTACGAAGCCGATAAAGATATTAATTTGGTTAACCCGTTTAAATCATCTCCTGTAAAATCAGGCATAGCACAAACTATCAATCTTGATAAAAAACAACGTGCCGATAAATTTGCCTTTGAATTTTATGGATTTATTAAAATTGAAATAGATGGCATCTATACTTTTTTTACAGAATCAGACGACGGGAGTAAATTATTTATTGATGATATAGAAATTGTAAATAATGACGGGCAGCATGGAGCAGAAGAAAAAAGTGGCTTAGCTGCGTTAAAGAAAGGCTTCCATAAAATAAAGCTTTTATATTTCGACAGTGGTGGAGGCAACGCTTTAAAAGTATCGTTGCAAAAAGAGGGCGGAATAAAACAAGTATTATCCCCATCATTGCTGTTTTATCAATAAAGTATTTTAGCTTTAAGCGGGCTAAATGATGTATGAAAAAATTGCTATCTAATAAAATTGTAATAATTGTGTTGCTGTGTATTGTTGCAGTACTCATTTATTTTTATGCGTTCCCAAAAGATACAATTGATTTTAACACACAAGTTAAACCCATCTTCAACAAACAATGCATCAGTTGCCACGGTGGTGTGCGGCAAAAAGCCGGCTTTAGTTTATTGTTTCGTAATGAAGCACTGGCTCCAACAGAATCCGGTAAGCCGGCGATTATTCCTGGTAATGCTGCAGGCAGCGAATTAATAAAAAGAATTACGGCCAATGATCCCGATGAACGAATGCCGTATAAACATGATCCGCTTTCAAAGGAAGAAATCAGTGTATTAAAAAAATGGATCAACCAGGGAGCGGAGTGGGGCGATCATTGGGCTTATGTTTCAGTAAAAGAAACTACTGTTCCTGATGATGTGGAAGAAGGCTGGAATAAAAATGCTATCGACAATTTTGTATTGCAACAATTAAAAGAAATTAAATTAACGCATTCGCTGCAGGCAGATAAAAAAATATTATTGCGCCGGGCAAGTTTAGATCTGATAGGCATACCACCTTCTGAAAATCTTGCCAACCAATTTTTAAATGATAAAAGTGATAAAGCTTACGAAAATTTAATTGACTCATTATTGGCCAATAAACATTTTGGTGAAAAGTGGACATCCATGTGGCTCGACCTTGCACGGTATGCGGATACAAAAGGATATGAGCATGATGCTACAAGAAAAATTTGGCGTTACCGTGACTGGCTCATCAAAGCTTTTAATAAAGACCAACCGTATGATCAGTTTTTAACTGAACAATTAGCAGGAGATTTAATGCCCGATGCAGATGAAGATAAATTTATTGCTACAGCATTTCACCGTAATGCCATGACGAATGATGAAGGCGGCACCGATCCCGAAGAATTTAGAACAGCATCGGTAATAGACAGAGTGAATACAACTTTCGAAGCATTGATGGGCACTACCTTTGCCTGTGTGCAATGCCATGCCCATCCTTACGATCCTTTTAAGCATGATGAATATTACAAGTTCATGGCTTTCTTTAATAATGCAAGAGATGAGAATACCGAATTTGATTATCCGCTGCTGCGCCACTTCTCCGATTCTGCCAACGAAAAATTAATTGAACTGGTAAGCTGGTTAAAAATAAATGCGGATGAAAAAAGAACTGATGAAATAACACAATTCATCAAAACATGGCAGCCATCTTACAACTCGGTTGTGTTTGATGAATTTGTAAATTCAGAATTAGGCGATGGCAGAAGAGTGATGCTGCGAAATAAATCGATCAGCCGTTTAAAAAATGTCGAACTCACTAATAAAAATAATTTCATCTTTCGTTACGATGCATTTGTACATAATGGAAAATTGGAAATTCATATTGATAAACCAGATGGGCCATTGTTATCCTCCATCAAATTAGATAAAGGCAAACCTGGTTTAAAAATTACCAGCAACGATTTTGTTTCGCCGCAGGGTGTGCATGATCTGTTTTTTATTTACAGCACTACTGCTCCCTTAAAACAAAAAGATGATGACTGCGCCATGCTGGAGTGGATTCATTTCACACAAAAATTTCCGGGAGAAGGTAAGCCCGGTTATGCCGACATGAAAAAAAGATTCTGGGATTTATTACAACTGCAAATGCCTACCACTCCGGTGATGATGGATAATCCTGCCGACATGTTTAGAGCTACCAATGTTTTTGAAAGAGGTAACTGGCTGGTAAAAGGGGATGAAGTAAATGCCGATGTACCCAAATCATTAAACCCGTTTCCTAATGCAGCACCAAGAAACAGGTTAGGAATGGCTATGTGGTTAACAGCAAAAGAAAATCCATTAACAGCAAGAACAATGGTAAACCGTGTATGGGAACAACTGTTTGGAATGGGCCTTGCCGAAACATTAGAAGACATGGGCACACAAGGCATTCAACCTGTACACAAAGATTTATTGGATTGGCTGAGTTGGCGTTTTATGCATGAAAATAAATGGAGCATGAAAAAATTGATCAAGGATATTATGATGAGTGCAACGTATATGCAGCAATCAAACGTAAATGAATTGCTGATAGAAAAAGATCCTGTCAATAAATTCTATGCAAGAGGACCAAGAGTAAGATTGAGTGCAGAACAAATAAGAGATCAGTCATTAGCCGTGAGCGGATTGCTGAGTAATAAAATGTTTGGCGAACCGGTAATGCCGTGGCAACCGAAAGGCATCTGGCTTTCACCATGGAATTATGAAGACTGGAAAATCAGTAAAGGCGAAGATCAATACAGAAGAGCCATTTATACATTCTGGAAACGAACCGCTGCTTATCCAAGTATGTTATCGTTTGATGGTGTTGCAAGAGAAGCCTGCCAGGCCAGGAGAATAAGAACCAATACGCCTTTGCAGGCATTGGTTACGCTGAATGATTCGGTGTATTTAGAAGCTGCCAATTATTTCGCCATTAAATTATTAAAAGAAGATGCCGGCAATATAAATGCAATCTTAAAAAAAGCATATGCCACTGCCATGCTGCATGACGCAGATGAAAAAAGTTTAGCCGCATTAAATAATTTATATCTAACAGCATTAAAAAATTATACCAACAATAAAGAAGAAACTGAAAAGTTATTAGCCAACAATGAAAATAAAAAACCGGAAGCCGCTGCATTAACGGTGGTGGTAAATGCCATTTTTAATTTAGACGAATTTGTTACAAAGAATTAGGCCGCAGATTCGCAGGTTTTATTTTTTTTAATCTGCGAATCTGCGGCAATAAAAAAATAGATCTGCGGCAATCAAAAAAATATTTAGCAATGAAAGATCATTCAAAAATTATGAAAGAATCGCAGGAAGAAAAAAACCGTTTCTTCACAAGGCGGCATTTTTTAAAAGAAGCTTCTTTTGGTTTCGGCGGTTTGGCATTGGCTAATTTATTAGGCGGTTGCAACTTTAATGACAGCACTGCAGCCAGCAATATTTTATTTGATCCTGCAAATCCATTGCTGCCAAGGTCGCCCATGTTTGCCGGTAAAGCAAAGTCGGTAATTTATTTACACATGGCCGGTGCACCTTCACAATTAGAATTATTCGATTACAAACCTGAGCTGATGAAAATGGACGGACAGGATTGTCCGCAAAGTTTACTGGAAGGAAAAAAGTTCGCATTCATCCGTGGTGTTCCAAAAATGTTGGGGCCTCAAGCCAATTTTAAACAACGTGGAGAAAGTGGCGCATGGATCAGTGATTACCTACCGCACTTTGCAACCATCGCCGACGAAGTAAGTTTTTTAAAAGCAGTAACTACCGATCAGTTCAATCATGCACCTGCACAATTATTAATGCACACCGGTTCGCCACGATTAGGCCGGCCAAGCATGGGCTCATGGGTAACGTATGGATTAGGAACAGAAAATCAAAACCTTCCCGGCTTTGTTGTATTAACATCGGGCGGAAGAAATCCTGACAGTGGCAAAAGTGTTTGGGGCAGTGGATTTTTACCAAGTGTGTACCAGGGTGTACAGTGCCGCAGTGAAGGCGATCCTGTTTTATTTTTAAATGATCCTGATGGTATCAACAGAGATATGCGTAAAGCAAGTATTAACACCATCAATGAAATTAATCAGCAACAGTATAAAGAATTTAAAGACCCCGAAATATTAAGTCGTATTGCACAATATGAAATGGCGTACAAAATGCAGATCTCTGTACCCGGTGTAATGAACATTGCAGATGAACCGCAATACATTCATGATATGTATGGCACTAAACCCGGCAAAGAAAGTTTTGCAAACAATGTGTTGCTTGCAAGAAAATTAGTGGAGAAAGGTGTTCGCTTTGTGCAGTTGTTCGATTGGGGGTGGGACGCACACGGCACCGATGCAAATCTTGCGATTGATATTGGTCACATTAACAAATGCCGCAGCGTTGATAAAGCAATGACTGCATTGATACTCGATTTAAAACAAAGAGGTTTGTTAGATGATGTGCTGGTGGTATGGGGCGGTGAGTTTGGAAGAACTCCTATGCAGGAAAATCGTGCAGGCAAGGCCGTGCCATTTAAAGGAAGAGATCACCACACCGAAGCATTTACTATTTGGATGGCAGGCGGCGGTATTAAAAAAGGCGGCAGTTATGGTGAGACAGATGAGATTGGTTACAGCAGCATCAGTGGTAAAACAACTGCATTCGATATACAGGCAACAATATTAAATCAATTAGGTTTCAATCATGAAAAGTTTACGTATCAGTTTCAGGGCCGGCCTTTTAGATTAACGGATGTGAGCGGAAGAGTGATAACAGAAATTTTAGCATAACCCCGTTGGCGGTTGCAAACCCCGACGGCGGTTGAATAAGAAATTTTGTTAACCAGCTTTAGTTTTTCATGGCATCGTCCCTTGCGTCGCACTCTTGTGCTGCATGAATTCTATTCGACTTTTTTTAGAGAGAAAATGTTCAAACAATTGTAAAGTAATGAATCAAAACCGAAGAAATTTTATTAAAACAACAGCCAGCGGCTCTGCTGCTTTACTATCCGCAGGATCCTTTGGATTGTCATCATTAGAAAGTTTTGCTGAAAGTAAACAACCCAATTTTCCTTCCAATAAAAATTATGAGTTGAAAATCTTCAATACCGATTGGGGGTTTGATGGAAGTCGTGATGCATTTTGTGCAAAAATAAAAGCCGCCGGTTATGATGGTTTGGAAACAAGCTGGCCCGATGATGCAAAGGACAGGGAAAATTTATTTGCAGCATTAAAAAAACATCAGCTTGATGTGGGATTTTTATGTGGCGCCTGGGGAAATACAGCTGCAGAGCATCTTTCTAATTTTAAAAAATCAGTTGATGCTGCTGCTAAACAATCTGTACAAAAGCCTTTGTACATTAATTGTCACTCCGCAAGAGATTTTTACAGTTTTGAAGACAATAAAAAATTCATCGATTACACCACGGCGGTATCAAAAGAAACCGGAATAAAAATATTGCATGAAACACACCGCAGCCGTATTTTATTTGCCGCACATATCACAAAACAGTTTATCCAAAAAATTCCTGACTTACGGTTAACACTTGATATTTCTCATTGGTGTAATGTGCATGAAAGTTTATTGGGCGACCAGGAAGAAGCAGTAGCCATGGCATTGGAACGTACAGATCATATTCATGCAAGAATTGGTTATGAAGAAGGGCCACAGGTAAATGATCCCCGTGCACCGGAGTGGGACTATGCCGTAAAAAAACATTTTGAATGGTGGGATATAGTAGTAGCACAAAAAAAGAAAAGCGGAGAACGAATGACATTCTTAACCGAGTTTGGTCCACCGATGTACATGCAAACTTTGCCTTACACATTACAAACTGTCAGTGATCAGTGGGCTATTAATGTACACATGCTTCAACTATTAAGAAAGCGATATTCCTGATTTTATTTTATACTTCATGCTGTTATCCATCTCAGAATTTATTGGTCATTTTCACCCGGTGCTGGTACATTTGCCTATTGGTATTTTGTTAATTGCCGTGATTTTTTATTTTCTTTCCAAAAAAGAAAAATACCAATCGCTTCAAACTGCTGTAGGCATAAGTTTATTTCTGGGAATGTTAAGCGCCATTGCTTCCTCCATCAGCGGCTATTTATTATCTACCACAGATGATTATGATGAGCAAATGATTTTTCAACATCAATGGCTGGGTATTGCCACTGCAGTAATTTCTGTACTGGCTTATTTTTTTTATAAAAAAGAAAAATCTTTTTTTAAATGGGTAATGTTATTACTGGGATTGCTGATCATTATCACTGGTCATTTGGGTGGTTCGCTCACACATGGTTCCGATTATTTGACCAAATCAGTTTCCACTGCAGCAGCGGCAACAAAAATAAAACCCATTGCCAATGTACAGGAAGCTGCCTTGTATGCCAATGTTATTAAACCAATTTTAGAAACAAAATGCTACAGTTGCCACGGTGCCAGCAAACAAAAAGGTAAACTGCGTTTAGATGAACAAAGTTTTATTTTAAAAGGCGGTAAAGGTGGGGAAATAATAATGGCAGGTAATACCGATGAAAGCGAATTGATAAAAAGAATTTTATTGCCAAAGGAAGATGAAGACCATATGCCGCCAAAAGAAAAACCACAACTATCTAAAAATGATATGGATTTAATTCACTGGTGGGTAAGCAATGGGGCTGATTTTAATAAGAAAATAAAAGAGCTGCCACAACCTGATAAAATAAAACCAGCTTTGCTGGCATTGCAATCTGGCGAAGTAATAGACACCATTAAAATTACTGAAGTGCCAACAACGCCTGTTGCAAAAGCTAATGATTCAACCATAAAAAAATTAAAAGATTTGGGCGTAATGATAATTCCTGTTGCAGATAACAGTAATTACCTGCTGGCTAATTTTATCACCGCAATTTTTACGGATAAAGATTTGGAGTTGTTATCCTCAATAAAAAAACAATTGATCTGGCTAAAACTGGGTAATACTAAAATTTCTGATGAAGGCTTAGCCTCCGTTTCAAAATTAACCAATCTTACAAAATTGTATTTTGAAAACACTGGCATTACTGATAAAGGCATGGTGCAATTAAAAACCTTAACGCAATTGCAATACCTAAATCTTACCGGCACAAAAGTAACCGCAACAGGCTTGGCTGCATTAAAAGATTTAAAAAATCTGCAACAGTTATTTTTATACAAAACCGTTTTAACCGGCGGCGATTACTTTGCGTTAAAAAAAATATTTCCTAAAACGGTGATTGATACCGGCGGTTATAGATTGGAGATGCTGGCTTCAGATACCATACTGCTGAAACCACCGCTGGGTAAATGATGACAATTATTTTCCGGTAAAATTAGCTTTTCGTTTTTCTAAAAATGCAGCAGTGCCTTCTTTCATATCTTCAGTAATAAAGCAATCTCCAAAAGCTTCTACCTCTTTATCATATCCATTTTTACCATTGGTAAAAGAGCTGTCGCTAACTACTGCAATATTGATACACTCAATTATTTTACTTATGGCAACAGGCGCTTTGCTAATGATAACTTCTAAAATACCAGCCGTTTTTAAAAGTAAACTATCGGCAGCGGTAACATGATTTACTAAACCAAGTTGCAATGCTTCTGCAGCATCAATTAAATTTGCCGTCATTTGCAGTTCCATGCTTTTTCCCTTACCAACCAATTGTGTTAATCGTTGTGTACCGCCATAACCGGGTATTAATCCCAGGTTAACTTCTGGTTGGCCAAATTTTGCATTATCGCTGCACAATCTAAAATGACAAGCCATTGCCAATTCGCAACCGCCGCCTAATGCAAAACCATTAACGGCAGCAACAATTGGTTTTTTACTGTTTTCAATTTTAAAAAAAACATCCTGGCCACGTTTGGCCAACGCCATCGCTTCCTGTTTATTTAATGTTCCAAACTCGGTAATATCTGCACCGGCAACAAATGCTTTTGGTCCGGCTCCTGTAATAATAGCCGCTTTTATTTCAGGATTATTATATACTTCATCAACAGCTGCATCTAAATCGGTAAACACCTGTTTGTTTAATGCATTTAATTTATCGGGGCGATTAATGGTAATGGTAAAAATGCCGTTTTGTAACGCAGTTAAAATTGTAGCATACATATTTTTAAATCTTTTTTAAATTAAAAGTTCCTGTTTTGTTTCACCCAATCTTTTATATAATCTGCAATAGTAGTAGTGGTGGTGCCTGGTGCAAACAATTTTCCTACACCCATTTCATTTAATGTTTTCATATCGTCTTCGGGTATTATGCCGCCGCCGGTAAGTAAAACATCGTTCATTGCTTTTTCTTTCATCAATGCAATTACTTTTGGAAAAACAGTATTGTGTGCGCCGCTTAAAATACTAATGCCAATGGCGTCTACATCTTCCTGCAATGCAGCGTTCACCACCATTTCAGGCGTTTGGCGCAGGCCGGTGTAAATTACCTCCATACCGGCATCACGTAATGCGGTGGCTATAACTTTTGCGCCACGGTCGTGCCCGTCTAAACCCACTTTAGCAACTAATACTCTTACCGGCCTGTCTTTCTTCATAGCAAAAAATTATTAAACTTTTGTAAAAGTAAATCTATTCGCCAAATATCTGTAATACTTTCCTATTTTGCATAATACTATTTTACCCTTCATTTTTATTTTATGACTCCATCTGCTGCCGGCGAAATTGCTGCTTATTTAAAACATGGTGATTATGCTGTTGCTGTTAGGCGAACACTCGATTATTGTTTGGATACCGGCGATGATGCCTTAATTGAAAGTGCGGTTAACTGGAGCAGGGAGTATCATGTAAACGAAAATTCAGCAGCAACTAAACCCATTCCAGATAATTTTTTAAGTGAAGCCGAAAGTATTTTACAACAGGCAACAAAAATACAAACAGGCATCAGCTATCAACAAAAGCCATTGATAAGTGCCGAAAAAATTTCTAAAACTTACAGCAGTGGTAATTTTAGTTTAAAGCCAATAAATGTATCAGTAAACACTGGCAATGTTTTAGGTGTTGTGGGAGAAAACGGAAATGGCAAAACAACTTTACTGCGCTGCCTCGCCGGGCAATTGGCGTTGGATAATGGAGAAATAAAATACCATCTTTTGCAAAAGCCAGATGCTTATGCCATAAAAAACCACATTGCATTTATTCCGCAGCGTATTCCAAAATGGTATGGGCAGTTAAAAGATAATTTACATTTCAGCGCTTCCATTGCCGGTGTGTATGGCAACAAAAATAATTTGATGGTAAATTTTATGCTGGAGCGGTTAAACCTCAGCAGTTATGCACACCTTACCTGGAGCCAGATTAGCAGTGGCTATCGCACCAGGTTTGAAATTGCAAGAATATTATTACAAAAACCAAGGCTGTTAATTTTAGATGAGCCATTGGCTAACCTTGATATTAATGCACAGCAAACTATTTTAACCGATTTAATTTTTATGGCTAAAGGAGTTCATAATCCCATGGGTATAATCCTTAGTTCACAACAATTGCACGAAGTAGAAAAAGTAGCAGATACTGTAATTTTTATTAAGCAGGGCAATTGCCTGTACAGCAGTAACGACAGGGCCGAAAAAATTACCAGCAATGCAGTTGAGTTTGAAACCACTGCAGGCAGAGAAAGTATTATTGAATTGTTTGGCGAAGAAAATATTGAGCTGCAATTTAACGGCGGTTTTTATACAATTATTTCAACGGCCTTATCTGCAAAAGAAATAATCAGTAAAATGATTGCAGCAACAATTACCATTACTTATTTCAGGGATATTACTTACAGTACCAAACGTTTTTTTTAAACACTGCAATTTTATTTACATGAACAAAAGGCCCTTAGTTCCCTCTTTTTTACAAAGGTTAGATGATAAATTATTACGCAATAAGCCCAACACATGGGCAGCACGTACGCATTTGGTTATTTGGTTTGCTGCATTATTTGCACTGGCTTTAACAGCATTTTGTTATTTAGCTTTTTTTGATGCTAAACAATACAGCAGTACCGGCAGCTGGATAACCTTTGTTTGCCTTATTGCTTTTATTGGTTTTGTTTTTTGGCTGATATTTTTATTACGTTTTAATGTTTTTAAACGCTATGGCAACTGGTATATGTGGGATGGCTTAAAAAGTTTTGGATTATACTTTGTAAGTATTGGTGCCATGGTAGCAC
Organism: Ferruginibacter sp.; assembly: GCA_043756235.1. GTDB lineage: Bacteria > Bacteroidota > Bacteroidia > Chitinophagales > Chitinophagaceae > Ferruginibacter. The sequence continues at coordinate 45,471 of JAYURK010000080.1, forward strand.
TTTGTTTTATTCCATCAGCAGTAGAAACTTACAGGGCCAACCAGCAATTTGGCAACGATGAAATTGTAAATGATATTAATGAAATAAATACCACGGCCTGTAAATTAGAATATAATTTATTGCCATTGCAATGGACCGCAGATACTTTCGATATTATTAAACGGGCTGTTAGTGTTCAAACATATAGCGAGGAGGAAATGGTTACGGTTGATACTGTGATAACTACAGTTGTGGAAGCGGCAAGTGTTCAGCCTGTTCAAAATTATGTACAGCGTCGCGGTGTAATAGATACAGGCGAATTAAGAACAAGAATAGCGGCTTCAGACAGCCTTGTAAAAATAAATGACTCTTTGTATGTTTTTTATAAATGCCCCGATTACCAGTTTGTAACATCTTATAACGCCGGTAATCATGCAGATAAAAAAATATTAGGCTCACCAGATATTTATTACAGCACCATTAAAAATTATCAAAAACCAAATAACCGGCAGGCGCTGCTTAAACTAATGGATGCATTTAAAATAAAGTATGCTGTTGAAAACAGGTATTCTAATTATGTTGAAATTGAAGAATATAATGCTACGGGTAATTACGATAAAAAAATCCGGAGAAAGTATAGTTTAACAAAGATTGGTAATGGTATTGATAACGCAGTTAGAAAAAAATATGCCTGGGCAGATGGCTGGGATGTTTATGCAAGATTTTTTTATTACACCACTTTATTACTTACGCTATTGGTATTTATTTTCAGACACAGCACGGTTAAAACATTTTTTCTTTCTGTATTAGCGGCTGTATTGCTGATGATAATTACCGCTTTATTGATGGTAGCAGGTAATGGCGAAGAAAGTGCTGTGTTCTCTTTTATGATTGTGTATTATTTTATTTTTGCAGGAATAGCGCTATCAATTTTTGGTGCAGCAAAAAGAAATGTTGTACAGGGCATATCACTGAATTTGTTTTTGTTCGCAACGCCTTTTATTCCTGTAATTTTTGTTGCTTTAAACGAAGCTGTAAAACGGAGTCAGCGTTATGCTAACCCGGTTTATAAAGCAACAGAGCAAAATAACAGTGACCTATATTTTTTAATTGGAGAAATAGCAGGAAGTATATTGCTGCTTATTTTACTGGAACCTTTATTTAGAAAATTATACCGCAAATGGTATGCGGCACCCGAAAATTAATTTTTATAACAATAATTAAATTAAAAATGCAATACCGCAAATTTGGTAACACCAGTTTAAACACAAGCGAAATTGGATTTGGCGCCTGGGCCATTGGTGGTAACGCTATGGTAGGCAACACTGCTATCGGCTGGGGTAAAGCAGATGATGCGGTGTCGGCTGCTGCAATACACAAGGCTTTGGATTGTGGCATAAATTTTTTTGACACAGCTGATTTTTATGGTCTTGGTCATTCAGAAAATTTATTGGGCAAACATCTTGCAAAAAATAAAGAAATTATTATGGCCACAAAAGTTGGCCACAAAAATATTAATGAAACTATACAATTAGATTACAGCAAAGATTATATCATCACGGCCTGCGAAGCCAGCTTAAAAAGATTGCAGAGAGATACCATCGATTACTACCAGTTACACAGTGCCCGTATGCAGCATTTTGAAAAAGAGCAATGTGTGCAGGCCATGGAAATTTTAAAACAGCAGGGAAAGATAAGGTACTGGGGTTTATCATTAAATACTTTTTATCCTGAGCCCGAGGCAGATTATTTAATGACGAATAAAATGGGTAGCGGATTTCAACTGGTGTACAATATCATTAATCAGCGGGCATTGCCATTGGTAAAAACAGCCGGCAAAAATGGTTACGGCGTTATTGCAAGGATGCCTTTGCAATTTGGTTTATTGACCGGAAAATTTTCGGCCACCACAAATTTTACTGCTGATGATCATCGCAGTTTTCGTTTTAATAAAGAAATTTTAAACAGTGCTTTAAAAGTTTTAGAACAAAAAATATGGCCGCTTTGTAACAAATATAATATCAGTAAAACTGCTTTGGCACTCAGTTACATTTTAAGTTATAATGCTGTTAGCGTGGTAATACCGGGCATTCGTACTGCACAGCATGCAATAGATAATACTTCGGGTATAACCCAATTAACTGCTGAAGATATTGAAATGATAGAAAATATTTTTGCAACAGATTTTGCCGCTGTAGTAAACTTAATGGAAAAGCAAGGCTGATGCGTTAAAAAACTTTTAACGCATTTTCAATTCGCTTAAATGTTTCTGCTTTACCGATATTTTCTGCAATAACAAATACCGGCGGGCCAAACTTTCCTCCCACCAGCATTACACGTAATGGCATTTGCAATTCGCCGGGTTTAATATTTTTTTCAGTTGCAAGATTTTTAAATACATCTTCAATTGCTTCCAATCCCCAATTTTCGATTGCGGATAATTTATTTCTTCTCCGCCGTGGGTATCATCGCTTCGTTCGTCGCTTCGATGGCTCGCCGCCGTCGGGTTTTTAACCCACGGCGTATGACTCAATTACGCTTAAACGGTACTAATACCACGAAGCCCACCGCACCCCATAATTGGATATTTCAGGTAACAATAACCGCCATCACTCCCCGGCATAATGCGACAGCATTCCAAAACTATCTATACCCGTTGCATAAAATCTTGCCG
>JAYURK010000081.1:0-48027 GCA_043756235.1 Ferruginibacter sp.
GTTCAATGTTCAATGTTCAATGTTCAATGTTCAATGTTCAATGTTCAATGTTCAATGTTCAATGTTCAATGTTCAATGTTCAATGTTCAATGTTGGAAAAAATAAATTGCAAGGTATGCATTTTTGCTCCTTTGGAGCATAAGGTGGGTAGAACGAGTTGTAACGTTTTTAATAAGTCCCGTAGGGACGACAGGTGCTTTCGCAAACATAATTTAAGTAGGGTGGGTCATCCGCCAGCTGGCGGATGGCTCACCCGGCAAAGAGAATAAAAGAAGCATCGAATAAAGTGGACGAAAAAAATAAAAACTTTGTAATGCTCATAAAAGATTTACTGTACAAGAGTGCGACGCCATTGAAGATCATTAAGAAAAAATGCTGGTCTCAAAAAAATAATTTTATGCCTGTTACAAATGCCAAACATCCGGAGTTAGCTGCTGCATTCAATAAAGATGCAGATCGTGTAGATTGGCATGATGAAACCCTATGGTGGATACGCCAGAAAAGAGATAAAGCCGCATGGACCATTCCCGAATGGGAGCAGTTAAGAGAAACAGCTTCGGCCATAAAAAATAATGTACTCAGCAATTTGCATAATTATTTAACGGAGTTTGAAGAAAAAGCAACAGCCAATGGTATGATTGTGCATTGGGCAGCCGATGCAAAAGAGCATAATGAAATTGTACATAAAATTTTACAGCAATATAAAGTTGATAAAATTGTAAAAAGCAAATCAATGCTAACGGAGGAGTGTGGCCTTAATGAATATTTAGCGCTCCAAAATATTGATGTTATTGACACCGATTTAGGCGAACGCATTGTGCAATTGGCGGGTGAGCATCCCAGCCATATTGTGTTGCCATGCATTCATTGGAAAAAAGAAGAGATAGGTGAGTTGTTTCATCAGCACTTAAATACACCAAAAGGAAATGCCGATCCGCAATTTTTAACCAACGCTGCAAGAATACATTTAAGAGAAAAATTTTTGACCAGAAAGATTGCCATCACCGGAGTAAATTTTGCAGTAGCAGAAACGGGTGAGTTTGTGGTATGCACCAACGAAGGCAATGCCGATATGGGTGCACATTTAGCCGATGTACATATTGCCTGTATGGGAATTGAAAAAATTATTCCGCAAAGAAAACATCTCGGTGTTTTTTTACGATTGCTTGCACGCAGTGCAACAGGCCAGCCGGTAACAACATACAGCAGTCATTTTAAAAAACCTAACAGCCACCAGCAGCTGCATATTATTTTGGTAGATAATGGAAGAACAGTGCAGTTGGGAAGAGCAGATTTCAGGAGCTCATTAAAATGTATAAGATGTGCTGCATGTTTTAATACCTGCCCGGTGTACAGAAGAAGTGGAGGCCACAGTTACCACACCGCTATTGCTGGGCCGATTGGTGCAATACTGGCACCAAATTTAGACATGAAAAAATATGCCGACTTACCTTTTGCCTCCACGCTTTGCGGCAGTTGCACAAATGTTTGCCCGGTAAAAATTGATATACACAACCAGTTGTACAAATGGCGGCAGGTAATTACAGAACAAGGTTTTTCACCAAAAGCAAAAACTGTTGCTATGAAAGCAATGGCTGCAACATTATCCAAACCAAAAATTTTCAACATTGCCGGTAAAGCAGGGCGTTGGGTAATGAGGCATTTTCCATTTTTTGTAAATAACAAATTAAATCCCTGGTATAAGCAACGGGATTTGCCTGCGCCACCCCAACAATCTTTTACAGAATGGTATAAAAAAAATAGAAAATGAGCAGCAGGGAAAAAATATTAACCGCAGTAAAAAATAATCAACCTCCGTTGCAGCTTTTACCATTATTACATACGCTTGATGCCATAAAATACCCTGATACATTTTTACAGTTTAGCATGGTGCTAAAAACAATTGGCGGTGCTGTTGTTGAAATAAACAATCTGGATGAAATTATTGAATATTTGAAAACTAATTTTACCGCCAATAATAATTATGTTACTACGCTTCCGGCATTAAAGGGAATTAATTTGCTGGATGAAAAATTAGCGGCACCACTTTTAGAAAACATAGAAGTTGCTGTTATAAATGCTCAATTTGGTGTGGCAGAAAACGGAGCGGTATGGATTACAGATGATGAAATTAAAATACGGGCACTGCCTTTTATTTGCCAGCATCTTGCTGTAGTACTTAATAAAAAAGATTTGGTAAGTAATATGCAGCAGGCTTATGAATTAATTGGGGATGATAATTATGATTTTGGTGTTTTTATTGCCGGTCCTTCAAAAACGGCAGACATTGAACAGTCGCTGGTTTTAGGGGCGCACGGCCCAAAAACAATGACAGTATTCATCATTCAATAATCTTTTTTCATTATAAAGTTGGGTAAATACAGATTGTACAATAGTCCTTTAATTATGCTTTTTCAGCAGGATGCCACAGGATAGTTAAAACTGTATAAAATCAGAATTTGTACACTCAAATAAAAGAGTATAATCCTTTTTTAAAACTGCAATTTTAAAACAACGAAAAAGGATTTTTTTTTTATGATTTAACAGAATTTTTTTTTTAGATGTTCACAGCTATATGAGAAAAACAAACCTTCTTACTCCAACGCAAAACCATCCTTATACGGGTTTGCAACAAAAATCCATCCGGGTTTACTGGCAAAGAAATTAGGTATTTTTTTATAGCACTGAATTGTTACCAGCAAATTATTTATTTCAAATCAGGATTTATATGCATAAAAAAATTTACCAGCTGTGTTATGTAGTATTGTTTGCTGCATTATTTACTTCCTGTAAAAAACAATTTGATGAGTATTACGCCAGGCCGGTCAATCTTGCCAACCCGATTTATACCCAACTTGCCAGTAATGGAAAATTTACGAATTTTATTTCGCTGATTGAAAAAGCGGGTTATAAATCTACTCTATCTGCTGCTGGCTACTGGACCATTTTTGCACCATCCGATTCAGCATTTACTGCCGATACTGAATATGCCGCTTTTATTAAAAGCCGTGGATTTAATAACACCACCGATGTAGATTCTACCACTGCGCAAATGATTGTACAATACCTTCTAGTTTTTAATGGTTTTGAAAAAGACAGGATAGATGATTACCAGAGTAATTTAGGATGGGTGCCCAATGCTGCTTTTAAAAGACGCACCGCATATTATACCGGATTTTATGATGATACTGCTTTTGCCGGACAGGCCTATAAAACTATTTCCAGCAACAGAAATAATAATGGTAACACCAACAGTTATTACGTGTTTGCCGATAATGGCAATAAATATATCCCTGCTTTTACCAGTGAATTTTTTGCAGCGCAGGGGTTATCTGCTGCAGACTATAATTATTTATATCCAGGTTCCACTTTCTCGGGCTTTAATGTGGCCAATGCAAAAGTTACACAAAAAGATATTGCTGCAGAAAATGGCGTAATACATTTTATCGATAAAGTAATTACCCCCGCAAAAAATATCGACCAGTACCTGCGTAATAAACCAGAGTACAGTTTATTCAGAAGTATTATTGAAAGATTTATGGTGCTGTTTGTAAAAAACAATGAAGCTACAAAAAGATACCAGGTTTTAAATGGCGGCAGTCAGGATGTAATGGTAAAAGTATATTCTAACCTGCTGGCATTTTCTCCCAACAACGAAAATTATTTTAAGCTGCAGGATAACGACGGACAAAAAGAAGGCTGGACAATGTTTGCACCAACCAACGATTCTTTAAATAAATATATTAATTCTGTTGTACTGCAGCAGTATCCTACCATTACTTCTTTACCACTTTCCATTATTGCTGATTTGCTGAATGCACATATGTGGCAAACCACGGTATGGCCCAGCAAGTTTGCCAGCACCTTTAATTTTTTAGGAGAGCCTGCTAAAATGAATGCTGCTACAGACATAGTAGATAAAAAAGTTTTAAGCAACGGTGTTTTTTACGGCACTAAAAAAGTAAATGAACCCAACGTATTTGCAACAGTTTACGGCAAAGCTTATTTAGACCCACGCTATACCTTAATGACAAGGCTGCTGGATATGGATTTAAAAGGTATTGTTACCAACCCTAATGTAAAATATACTTTGTTCATGATGTCGGATGCTTTACTTGCGGCTAAGGGTTACAATTATAATTCAGGTTCTAATGGATGGGGTTTTAGGAATACGTCGGGGGTAGTAATTGAAAACGACAGTAACCGGCTTAATTTATTGCGCATACTAAACAGTGCGGTTGTGGAAACGCCAAACAATGAGCTAAACAGTTTAGGCACTGCAGGCTTTAAAGGTATCATTGGCAGTTTTGGGGGTGAATATTTAAAGTACGACGGGAACCAGGTTATTACTGCCGGCTCAGTTGAAAGGGCTATAACAGTAAGGATTGACAGTATAAGAAAAGTATTGAACGGGCAGGTAGTTTATTTAAATGAGCTGCTGTATTTTCCTTACCAGCTAATTGGAGCTAATATTTCTACTCTAGGTACACCGGCCACATCAGAGTTTAATTATTTCTGGAACTATTTAAGAAACGCTACCATTTTTAATCCTGCAACTTTTGAAATAACCGGTGTGGCCCCAGGATCTTTTTATACAGTTTTTGTTCCTAACAGAGCAGCCATGATAAGTGCTATTAATGCTGGCTTATTGCCCGGCACTGCAGGTGTGCCCAATTTTGCCCCAACAGCAACGGCTGATAAAATAAAAGTAGAAAACTTTCTGCTTTACCACATCCTCGATAAAAGAACTGTAATCGCCAATGGCATCGACATCGGCTCTTATCCTTCTTTATTAAAAAATGCAGCAGGCGACCCGGTCACTTTTTCTATCCTTTATCCCGGAGGAGTTTTTGAAGTGGGAGATGGCTTTGGCCGTAAAGCAAAATTAGTAACCGCATTGAGTAATAATTTATCTAACAGAACAGTAATACATCTTATAGATAATTATTTAAAATATTAATCAACTTTTCTTCCGGTGGCGGGAGAAATAATTTTGGCATCAATTTTAAAAGCCCGGATTTCATAAAAAGAAAAAAGAGCATAAAGTTATTTTAAAAATGAAAATATTTATTACAAAAATCAGCTGCCTGTTTATTGCAATATTGTTTGCCAATGCGCTATGGGCACAAACCACAACAGTGCAGGGCAAAATTACCGGTACCAATAAACAGCCGGTAGATCATGTAACCGTAGCCGAGGTAGATGCCGATGGCAGAACAATACACGCCGTAAAAACTGATGTGGAAGGAAATTTTGTTATAAAAATTGCCAGCACCAAAAATAAATTATCATTCAGTCATATCAGCTTTCGCAGCCAGCTGGTGCCAATTAATACCAGGGTATCTTTTAATATTACCATGGAAAGTAATAATAAAGATTTGGGTGATGTAATAGTTGTGTCGCAAAGAAAAGTAGATAACGGAATGGTGGCTATAAGTGAAAGAGAATTAACAACAGCTCAATCGCATATCAGTGCAAAAGATTTAGAAGAAATGCAGGCTACTTCTATCGACCAGGCTTTGCAGGGCAGGTTGCCGGGTATGGATATTACCGCCAACTCCGGCGATCCGGGTGCAGGCATGCAAATTCGTATAAGAGGAACCTCTTCTATAAATTCTTCTAACGATCCATTAATTGTTGTAGATGGTATGCCTTACGAAACAGCTATTCCTTCTGATTTTAATTTTGGTGCCGCCGATGAACTGGGGTATGCAAGTTTATTAAATATTGCACCAACAGATATACGGGATATCACCATTTTAAAAGATGCGGCAGCAACTGCAATTTGGGGATCAAGAGCAGCAAGTGGTGTGGTGGTAATTACTACTAAAAGAGGAGCAGTAGGTAAGCCATCATTTAATTACACCAATAAATCTTCTGTTAGTATACAACCCGATGCTATACCAATGCTTAGCGGCGATCAGTATTCTACTTTAGTGCCCGAATCTTTCATGAATGCAACCGGTACTCCATTAAATACACAAAACGTAAAAGAATTTCAGTACGATCCTAATGATCCGTACTGGTATAATAACTACAGCAAAAATACCGACTGGATAAAAGCTATAACACAAACCGGTTTTACGCAGGATCATAACATTTCCATGACGGGTGGTGGAGAAAAAGCAAGGTATTATGCATCGCTGAGTTACTTAAATCAAAAAGGTACAACTATTGGTACTTATTTAAACCGCATCAGCACACGTATCAATTTAGATTATATTGTTTCAGAACGCATCCGCTTTAAATCTGATCTTTCCTATTCTTATACCGACAACAACAGAAATTTTGCATTGAACTTGCGTGACATTGCCTACCGCAAAATGCCTAACATGAGTATTTACGAATACGATGAATTTGGTAATTTATCTGGTAACTATTTTACGCCGGCTAATAATATACAGGGGCAATATATTACTGTAACCAATTCTGGAAATGTTTTGGGCACCATTAATCCCGTGGCCATGGCAAACGAAGCAAAAAATAATATCATCAGCCAGCGCATTACACCGCATTTTAATTTACAGTACGAAATTTCTAAAAAAGTTTTAATGGCAACTTTTGATGTGCAGTTCGACATCAACAATAATAAAAACAACAGCTTTTTACCACAAACCGCAACCGGAAGGCCATGGACGGAGCCATCTGTTAACCGGGCTTACGATGGCGATATAGATGTGTTTAATGTACAGTCAAAAACCAATTTGGTATACACTCCCGATTTTAAAAATCAAAATCATAAAGTAATCAGTTTTCTTTCTTTTAATACTTATGATAATAAATATGTATCGCAGGAAATTTTAAGTTCCAATACTGCTTCTGCTTTGTTGCAGGATCCTTCTATACCATCACGTACTCAAAACAGCGAAACAAGGTTGAGCGCTTACACCGGCCAAACCCGTAGCATTGGTGGTTTGGTAAATGCACAATACAGTTTTAAAGACAAATATATTTTTAACGCTGGTGTACGTGCAGATGGTAATTCAAGATTTGGCCCCGAAAACCGTTTTGGATTATTTCCTTCTGCTTCGTTGCGCTGGAGAGTATCCGACGAAAAATTTATGAAGCGGTTTGAAAAAAGTATTGATGATTTAAGTTTCAGGGCAAGTTATGGTCAATCGGGTAACGCTCCCCGTAGAGATTACAGTTATATCAATACTTACAACACTTTTAGTTGGAGTTACCTGGGCCAGGCAGGTGTATTTCCTGCAAGCATGCAATTGTCAAATTTAAAGTGGGAAACTATAGTAGGGCAAAATGCCGGTATCAACCTCAGCATGTTTAAAAGACGTTTTACAATGGATATGGAGTTTTATGTAAACCGTACTAAAAATATGTTCTTCCCTGGTTTGCAAATTTCTTCCATCAACGGCTTTAGTAATGTAGATATGAACGTGGGCACTATGGATAACCAGGGTTTTGAACTGGGCCTTGGCGCTACACCATATAAAACAAAAAAATGGCAGATCGATTTTAATTTCAACATTGCCCGTAACATAAATATGATACGTGAAATATCAGATTTATATCCACGGGATAAAGGAGATATTACCCGTAACGGCGAATACAAAACTTTTTTACAGGTTAATAATCCTTTCGGATCTTTTTATGGCTTTAAATATAAAGGGGTGTATAAAGATGTACAATCTACCATTGCAACAGATGTAAAAGGCGAAAATATTATTGGTCCAACAGGCCAAACTATTTACATGAAATTTAATTATCCAAGTATAGGATACACTTTTCAGCCCGGCGATGCCATGTATGAAGATATTAATAACGATGGCAACATTAATTACCAGGATATTGTTTACCTGGGTAACAGCATACCAAAATTTACCGGGGGCTTTGGTTCATCAGTAACCTACAACAGCGTCTGGAAGTTTACCGCTTTTTTTAATTACCGTTATAAAGTTGATTTAGTAAACGGTACAAAAATTAGTACCACCAACATGAGTGGTTTCGATAACCAGAGTACTGCTACATTAAGGCGGTGGAGAAAAGAGGGAGATATAACGGATATGCCCAGGGCATTATACCGCACCGGTTACAACTGGCTGGGCAGTAACAGGTATGTAGAAGATGCCTCGTTTCTGCGTTTTAGAACAGCAACGGTACGTTACACTGCTCCCAAAAAATTTGTACAAAAACTTAAAGTAAAAAACCTGAGTGCTTATTTAACTGCAGAAAATTTAATTACCTGGACAAATTACACCGGCCAGGATCCTGAAGCATCGGTAAGAGGAAGTGATCCTTTTCGTGTAGCAGTTGATTATTCTTACACACCACCCGTAAAAACTTTTACTATTGGTGTAACCGCAAGTTTTTAAAATAATTTAAAAGAAATAAAATGTTTACAAAAACAGTTTTGAAATTATTGATGGTGTTGTTGCTGTTGCCTTTTTTATCCTGTAAAAAATGGCTGGACCTTCAGCCGCAGGACGGGCTAACCGGTGCAGAATTCTGGAAAACAAAAGAGCAGGTACAGGCTTCCGTTACCGGTTGCTATGCCTCACTCACCGGCTCGGCCACCGGCTCCAGAAATGCTGCAGAATCTTTTTTTCTTTGGGGAGAATTAAGAGCTGATATGGTTACCGGAACATTGGCTACCACACCAGACCAGGTTGATGTAATAAACGTAAATATTTTACCTACAAATACTATTGCAAACTGGCGGGGTATTTATGAAACGATAAATTACTGCAACACTGTTATTGATTTTGCCCCCGGCGTACTTACCCAGGATGCAACATTTACACAGGCTGCATTAGATAAATCAATTGCCGAAGTAAAAGCCATAAGGGCATTAATGTATTTTTACCTGGCCCGTACTTTTGACCAGGCGCCTTTAAAATTAAAATCTACTTCTTCTGATAAAGATATTGAAGCCTTACCAAAAAGTTCGCAGGCCGATGTGCTGGCACAGGTATTAAAAGATTTAAATGAAGCCGAAATTTTTGCAGTAACAGATTATGGCGACAGGGCCAGTAACAAAGGCCGCATTACCAAAGCTACTATTAATGCAATACAGGCCGATGTTTATTTATGGCTGGAAAAATATACAGAATGTGTGGCAGCCTGTAACAAAATCATAAACTCAAATGCTTTTGGTTTGGTAAGTGGGGCCGATGCCAACATCTGGTTTCAAACATTGTATGTAAATGGTAACAGTAACGAAAGCCTTTTTGAATTACAGTTTGATCAGCAAAAATTAAATCCTTTTTACCCGATCTTTAATACCGTTCAGCGAAGGTTTTTAGCCAGTTCAATTGTAATGGATGAAATTTACACGGTTGATTTTACCAACCCTTTAAATTTTGATATCAGAGCCGATGGTGCAGCTGTAAGATCAACCGACCAGGTAATATGGAAATACCTTGGGTTAAACACTTCTGGTGCTAACAGCGCCGTTCGGGCACAGGATGAATCTTACGCTCACTGGATAATGTACCGCTATGCCGATGTGTTACTAATGAAAGCAGAAGCACAAAATCAATTGGGTAACGGTCAGGATGCGATTGATATCGTAAATTTTATAAGAGCCAGGGCAAGAGCTTTAATTTCTACTGCTGCTAACCCCGCCCCATCAGATAAAGTTGCTATCGCAGATTATATTTTAAAAGAAAGGGCAAGAGAATTTGCGTTTGAAGGTAAGCGCTGGTACGATTTGCTGCGTAATGCACGCCGCAATAATTACCAACGGTTAGACCTTTTGCTGGATGTTATTGCAGGTACGGTTCCACCAGACCGCCAGCAATCGGCCATTGCAAAATTTAAAGATAAAAATTGTCACTACCTGCCCATTTTTGCCTATGAGTTAACTACCAATAAATCTTTAGTGCAAAATCCTTTTTATAAATAATTTCTTTTTTTTTAAAAAATTAAAACGAGCGTATGAAAAAATATTTAAGCATCCCGGTTGCAACAATAGTTGGCCTGCTTATAATTTTTTACACCGGCAGTTGTAAAAAAATACAATTTGTAGAGGGCACTACAACTGATTTGAATATCTACGGTTACTTAAAAGCAAATCCTGAAAAATATGCTTCAATAACCGCAATTGTAGATAAATCGGGATATGCAGGTTTTTTAAATGCCTATGGATCGTATACCATGTTTGTACCCACCGACGAAGCGGTAAAAACTTATTTAACCGGTATCAATAAAACTTTATCTGCCTTAACAGAAATTGAAGCGCAGGACATTGTAAAATTTCATTTGCTGGAAGATACTTTAACTACTGCTGCATTTAAAGATGGCAAATTGCCTACCATAACAATGTACGGCCAGTTTTTAGTTACCGGAGTGGTAAATACCAATGGGGTTTCATCTATTTTGGTAAACCGGCAGGGCTTAATTACGCAGGCAAATATTAAAACAGGTAATGGATTAATTCATCAGGTAGATCAGGTATTAAAACCAGCGTCAAAATCTGTTGCAGATCTTATAAATGCTGACAGCAGGTTTTCAATATTTAAACAGGCATTGCAGGCTACCGGTTATTACGATACTTTAAATACCATCAACAGCACCGTGCCGTCTTTAAGAAGGTGGTTCACCGTGCTTGCCGAAACCAACCAGGCTTTACTTGATTCTAACATCGCAAGTTTTGCAGCATTAAAAGCTAAATATTCTAATACCGGTAATCCATTAAATCCTTTAGACAGTTTAAACATTTATGTAAAATACCACATCATACCAGAACCAAAATATCTTGCAGATATTGTTTCGGCAAGTTCGCATAACACATTAGCACCTTTAGAAGTGCTGGCATCAAAACTTGATGATGTAAAAGTTTTGATAAACGATTTAAATTTTAACGGAGTATACGAAAAAGGAGCGGAGTTGGAACGCAGTACCAGCGATATTTCTGCAACAACCGGCGTGCTGCATACCGCCTTAGCGCACTTTGCACCAAAAGTAAGGCAGCCTACAGCGGTATACTGGGATGTAGCCGATTTTCCGGAAGTAAGAAAATTGCCTGCGGTTTTCAGAAGGGCCAATTTTAGTTTTGCCTTCGGTTCTTTAAAAGATATGAACTGGAATAATCCTGCTAACAATATGGACTATGCTTTTACAACTTCTACATCTATCAATGTTTGGTGGGGCGATTATTTAAGTATACCAATGGGTAACACTTCCCGCCACAACTGGATAGAATTTAAAACGCCCATTTTAATTAAAGGCAGGTATAAAGTTTGGATTTGTTACCGGGCTGCAAAAGGTTCCGGTACAGTTGGCTTACCCGGCGGTAGTAATATGCCGGTGCAGGTAGAGTATGATGGCGTAAGTACATCAAGACAATTTAATTTTTGCGAACAGCGGCCAAACCTTACCGATGGTGAGCTGGAAGCATTGGGTTGGAAAAAATATTCACCCAGTGCCACACAATTTATGACCGGTAAATTTTTAGGTATTATTGATGTAACCACTACCGACAGGCATAAAATTACACTGCGCTCTTTACCAGGTGCAGGTACCGGTAATCCATCTAACTTTTTGGACATGATCCATTTTATTCCTATCAATCAAAATCAATATTTACCCAGGTTTGCAGTGGATGGCAGCTTACAGTATTTCTAAATAAAAAATAAAATAAACAGGCCTAAATAAAGTTGTGATGAACAAAAAAAATATAACCGGAATACTTTTATTTTTTACAGTTGTAATTACCGGCTGCGATAAATGGAAAGACCACACTGCTGTGGCGCAGCAGGATCTTACACAAAATTTGCTGCAGGCAATTGCAGCAAATCCTGATATCAGTAAGTTTAGGGAATATGTTGGCCTTGCCGGTTTAGATTCTACACTGCAGGCCTCTAAAACATTTACCGTTTGGGCGCCTACTAACGCAGCGTTGCAGTCAATTGATCCGGCTGTAGTTGCCGATAAAGTACAACTAAGGGCATTTGTTTTAAACCATATTTCTAACCAGTTGTATTTTACTAAAGATGTAACTGCTGCCGTACGTATTCAAATGCTTAGCGGTAAATTCAATAATTTTAGTACACTTAAGTTTGATGAAGCCACGCTGGCGGCTACCGATAAGTATGTAGGTAACGGCGTACTGCACACTATTAACGCAATGGCGCCGCCATTACAAAATATTTGGGAATTTATAAATGCCACTACTGCCCAGTATGCACAAAATGCGTTCATTGTTGCTCAAAATTTTAATGGCTTCGATCCTTCAAAAGCAACTATTGACAGTATAAGTGTAGTAACAGGTTTACCTGTGTACCGCCCCGGTACCGGCCTGGTACAGCGCAATGTTTTTAACGACAGGGTGTACGATTTAAAAAGAGAAGATAAACAGTATACCTATTTTTTAATGCAGGATGCAAATTTTATGGTGGAAGCAGATTCACTAAAGCCATATTATGCCGCCTTAACAACTGCTATCACAGATAGCTTAACCCGCTGGAATGTGGTTAAGGATCTTGCTTACGAAGCAGTATACCAAACGCCTTTTAATTTTCCGCAACCACTGGTATCAAAATTTGGTATTAGCGTACCGGTAAACATGGCTTTTATGGTGGAAGTAAAAAGAATGAGTAATGGTTTTGTTTATATCATGAGTAAACTGGATGTGCCTACTGTAAATAAATTTTTGTCTATAACCTTACAGGGAGAAACCCCCACAGGTTTTTTGCAAAATGATAAAGCAGGTAATACCAATTACCGGGTGCGTTTAAATCCTGCAACTTCAACAAATTTTTCTGATATACTCATCAGTGGTCATGCGGTTACTACTTTTTATGCTTTTTACAGGGTGCCAGAAACGCCATCTATCAGGTACCAGGTATTTGCTAAAGCCACCAACGATTTTCAGGCGGCAGCATTCAACCAAACTATAAATGCATTTAATTTAAGTACAGCAACAGTGCAGGGTACACTTACCCATGCTGTTCCATTATTTACTGCTGCAGGCGCTTATAACGAAATTAACTTAGGCTTTATTACCAACACCAGGTATGGCACAGTAGACTGGAGGGCAACAGCAATAACAACGGGCCCAATATTGTTAGATTATATACGCTTAGTACCGCTACCATAATATTTTATCAAAGCTTATTATTTTATTATCATGCATATTTTTAAAAAACTATTTACCCTCACTGTAGCATTGGCAATACTTTTTGCAGCGCAGGCACAGCAATTTAAAAAGCCTGTTGCGCCAAAAGAATTTAAAGTGTCAGGTACCATTGTTAATGCAGTTACTGCAAAACCAATTCTTGGTATAAGGGTAACTTACAAAACTTTTTCTGCTTCTATTACTAACAGCGAAGGAAATTTTGTAATTACACTTCCCACCGAAGAAGCCATTTTATTAGTGGAAGGAGAAGGCTATCAATCTAAAGAAGTTGCAGTAAAAGGGTTGAATACTTTAAACATTTTACTTTATGCAGATGGGTTTACATCTTTTTCCGATGAAGTTGTTTTACCCCAGGGAAAAACCACAGGAACACTTTCACCTTATGCTGCAACAGGAGTTCAGGCAACAGATGGCTGGAACCGCTACAGCGAAACACCCGATGCGTATTTGCAGGGTAAAGTTGCCGGCCTTCATGTAATTCGCCGCAGTGGTACACAAAATATAGGCGCAGCACTTTTTTTAAGAGGCATTAATTCTTTATACGCTACCAACCAGCCACTGATAATTGTAGATGGTATCATCTTTAATAACACCAGCACCGGCGGTTCAATTATTTCAAACAATTACAGCAATCCTTTATCAACAATTGATGTAAGAGATATAGATAACCTTACCGTTTTAAAAGATGCATCATCACTTTACGGTACCAAAGGTGCAAACGGCGCTATCATCATTACCACAATAAGGGCCAAAGAGCTGGGAACTAAAATTGATTTTGCAGTTTACGGCGGATACAATGCAACACCCAAAAATTTACCGGTATTAAAAGCCGAAGAGTACAGAACCTATCTCTCTGAAATTTTAAAAACAAAAGGAATGAGTGATGCTGAAATTCAAAATCAGCCTTACATGAATGATAACCCAGCTAATCCCGGTTATTATGCATACCACAATCAAACCAACTGGCAAAACCTGGTAATGAATAAAGCGTACGCCAAAAACATTTATTTAAAAGTTACGGGTGGCGATAATATTGCTAAGTATGCCATTTCGTTAGGTTTTTTAAATAACGATGGCCTTACAAAAAATACGGATGTTAGTAAATACAATATGCGCTTTAACGGCGATTTAAATTTAAGCCGCCGTATGACGGCTACCACCAACCTTGCCTTTACTTTTTCTGAACAAAATGTAAGAGATCAGGGTAATGCTGCCACCACTAATCCACTTTTTTTAGCATTGGTAAAAGCACCTTTTTTACGTACCAACGATGTGTCGGCATCAGGGGTTGAATCTCCTGCCATAACAGACAGGGATACCTTTAATATCAGTAACCCGCTTGCCATAACCGACAAAGGATTGGGATTAAATAAAGCATATCGATTTTTTGGTTCTATCGGGTTTAATTATGAGTTTAATAAAAAATTTAAATTATCCACCACAATTGGCATAATATATAATAAGGTTCGTGAAAACTTTTTTATTCCGCGTAAAGGGGTTACGCCTGATACCCTCACCACCGGCATTGCATTCAGCAGGTTGGGTACGCAGGTGGCGTCATTATTTTCAATGTACAACGATACCCGTTTAACCTTTGCAACCCATACAAAAAAAACACATTTCTTTACTGCAATGGCAGGGGTTAGATATTTAAAAGATAAAACCGAACAGGATTTTGGTTTGGGCTATAACTCGGCTATCGATGAACTGGTAAGTGTGGGCAATGGCGTAAATGGCTTACGGAGAATTGGTGGCGATATCGGTGAAGCAAAATGGTTCAACACTTATTTTAATGCTGATTATTCTTATGCAGATAAATATTTTTTATCAGCAAACCTGGCAATGGATGGCAGCAGTCGTTTTGGCGATCACGCAAGTAATGGGTTAGACCTTACCTCAAGGGTTTTCTCTATTCTTCCTTCTATTGCAGGTGCCTGGATAATATCTGCCGAAAAATCGATGGCAGGCAGCAAGCTGGATCTTTTAAAACTAAGGGCCTCTTACGGATTATCCGGTAACGATGATGTGGGTAATTACACAGCCAGGCAAACTTATGTTTCTCAAAATTTATTGGGTATGCAGGGTTTGGTACGCAATGGCCTTGCCAATAACCAATTGCAATGGGAGCAGGTAAAAAAATTAAATGTGGGGCTTGATGTTTCGGTGCTTGATGAAAGATTACAATTTACCCTTGATATCTTTAAAAATAAAACCGATAAGTTAATTACGTACGAGCCCACTGCAACAGCAAGCGGTTTTGATTTTGTAATTACCAACAGCGGTGGCTTAAAAACTTCCGGTATTGAATTATCAGCAACTGCAAGATTTATTAACAAAAATAATTTTAACTGGGATGCCGGTTTTAATATTGGCAAATATGTTTCCTCGGTAACAAAATTACCTGCCGATAAAATCATTACTTCTTTTAGCGGGGCAACTTATGTAACACAGGTAGGTGGCGCACCCAACGAATTTTTTGGCCACCGTGCAAATGGTGTGTACGCCTCCGATGCTGTTGCTGCTGCAGAAGGATTGAGTGTAAGAAAACCCGACGGTACCATCGCTGCTTTTAAAGGCGGCGATGTAAGATTTGCTGATACAAATGGCGATAAAATTATCGACAATAATGACAGGGTGTCTATCGGTAATCCCAATCCAAAATTTTATGGTTCCATCTTTGATAAATTTACTTACAAAAGATTTGCCTTAAACACCCTGTTTACTTTTACAACCGGTAACCAGGTTTATAATTATACCCGTGCACAACTTGAGGGTATGTGCAATGCTTACAACCAAACCGAAAATGTACTTAACCGCTGGAGAACTAACGGTCAAATTACCAATACACCAAAAGCCACCTGGGGCGACCCGATGGGCAACAGCCGTTTCAGCAGCCGCTGGATTGAAGATGGCGCTTACCTGCGTTTAAGAACAGTAACACTTTCTTACGATGTACCTTTTAAACCAGGTTTTTTTAAATACGCAACCGTGTATGCCACCGGAAATAATTTAATAACACTTACAAATTACAAAGGATACGATCCGGAGTTTAGTGCAACAGAAAGTATTTTTGGCCAGGGTGTAGATAATACGCTGGAGCCACAGGTAAGATCGGTACAGCTTGGCTTTAGGGTGGGCTTGTAAAAAAATAATTCAATTTATAAAATATTTATACCAATGAAATTGAAATTGATAATAAAAACAGGCGGCGCTTTTTTTGCAGCAGCAATTTTTTTTACTATTAACTCCTGTAAAAAAATATTAGATACCGAGCCTGAAACAATTGTAAGTGCGGCTAACATGTACCGTAATGTTTTTGATGCCGATGCTGCCGTTATTGGTGTATATGGTAAACTGATGAAACTGGCAAAGCCTTATGTGCTGATGAACGAATTGCGTGCCGACCTGATGGATATTACCAGCAACTCCGATGCTGATATGCGGCAGCTGAGTGAACATGCTGCAGCTGTAAATAATCCTTTAATTGATCCGCAACCTTTTTACGAAGTAATTGTAAACTGTAATGATGTACTGGCAAATTTTAAAAAAATGTATGCCGAAAATAAAATTAAGGCTGATGAGTTTAACCAGCGCTACAGTGATATAGGCGCTATACGAAGCTGGGTATATTTGCAATTGGGTATCCATTTCGGTACTATTCCTTACGTAACCAACCCGGTGGTACAATTAAATGATTTAAAGCTGTCGGCAAATTTTCCGGTGCTCAGTTTGCCGGTATTAATTGATTCGCTTACTGCCTTTACCGAAAGCTTACCGCACACCGAAGATTATGTAACTGGTACAACTTTACTTACCACAGTGGATGGATACAATACCCAAAAATTTTTCATCAATAAAAATATTTTATTAGGAGATTTATATTTATGGAAAGGCCAGTACGATAAATCCGCCGACAGGTATAAAAGAGTAATGGATATTTTTGGTCCGGTTACAACAGGCGTTGGAGAACAATTTTTTAACCAATACCGCATTTCCAGTTTTTCAAATTCCAGCATCAGTTATACCAGAATTTTAGATTTCTCTTCGTTAGTATATACACCCGGCTGGAGGTATTTATTTGAAAGGCCGCAGGGCGATAATGAATTTAACTGGGAGTGGATTTGGAGTTTGCCTTTTGATAGAAATTTTGAACCTGTAAATCCATTTATAGATTTATTTTCGCCTAATGGCGGAAGTTATCTGGTGCAGCCTGCACAGCAGGCCATTGATAACTGGAACAGTCAAACGCAGGTGTACACTTTTGCAGGCAATACTGCAACAGCGGCAGAAGTTTTAAGAGATAATTTTCCTTTTGACTCACGGGGAACATTTAGTTACCGCATTATTAATGGTAAGCCGGTAATAATGAAATACCTGTATAATTATTTAGGTACAAATAATTTACCCATTAACACATTCAGCAAACCGGGTAAATGGTTTTTAACCCGGGCAGCCACATTGCATTTGCGTTATTCAGAAGCGGCTAACCGTGCCGGTAAACACAGGCTGGCTTATTCATTAGTTAATAAAGGCATCAACTATCATTACGATCCATTACCGGGGGGCAACAGGATTGGGAACGTTACAAACATTCAGCAAACATTTTTACCCTGGCCTTACGATTTTGATGCAAGGGAAGGAGACGGTCCGGCATTTAGAAATACCTGGTACAGAAATATTGGTATACGAGGAAGAGCCGCTTTAAAACCAGTTACCTTACCCGCCACCGATAGTATAACCAATGTAGAAAATATGATAGTGGCCGAAAGCGGATTGGAGTTGGCATACGAAGGGCAACGCTGGAGCGATTTATTAAGAGTTGCTATCCGGCAAAACAATCCTGCATTTTTAGCAGATAAAGTGTATGATAAACTGCGTAAGTCGGGCTTGAGTGCAGGCGCAGCAAATGCAGCAAGAACAAAACTGATGAACAGAGATTGGTTTTTGCCCTTTAAATTTAAATAAAAAATTCAAATTATTTTATAAAGTGCATGTGTTAAAGCATGCACTTTTTGTTTTTTATATTTTGAAACTATTTGCTTAACTGCAAATCAATTTGTTTAAACTTACCTCCGCCATCAATGCTGGGTTCCTGTATGTATTATCAAAATTACCTATTAACAGCACTGCCATATTGAACAGGATGGAGCAGGATGATAGAACTATTGTAAATTATAATTTAGGTTTCAAATATTTTTATCGCTACTGCAGATAAAAATATTTTACAGGTTGTTATAGCGCAAACGATTGCATATTTTTATTTAATATCTACAAACCAAAACAGTATATTTATTTTTTATTACGTTAAAAAAACACTGCTATTTTTAACCCAATTAACGATGCTATTATGAACAAAACTCTGCTAAGTAAGCATTTTGCGATGCTGCTTTTTTTTCTAATTTTCTCTTTCACCATCATGGCACAAAGTTTTTCGGTATCCGGTAAGGTTACCGATGAAAACGGTAAAGCTTTAGAGGGTGCAACCGTGCTGGAGAAAGGCACAAAAAACTCTGCTGTTACAAATGCTGAAGGCGCATTCCAGGTGAATGTATCTTCTGCTAAAGCAAAACTGGTAATTAGTTTTGTAGGCCACGAGCTGCAGGAAATTGCTGTAGGCAATAAGCCGCAGTTATCCGTGTCCTTAAAATCTGTAAACGAAAATCTAACCGATGTTGTGGTGATAGGTTACGCCACAGTTAAAAAGAAAGATGTTACCGGCGCTGTTGCTGGCATCAATCAAAAAGACATTCGCTCCCGCCCGGTAGATAATGCATTGCAGGCTATGCAGGGTAAAGTGGCTGGGGTGGATATATCATCTAATGAAAGACCCGGTACAGTAGGTAATATTAATATTAGGGGTGTTCGTTCATTAGGGGTTTCTACAGCCGGAGTTAATGTGGGTGCATCTAACTCCCCGCTCTATGTGGTAGATGGTATTCCATTAATTACTGGAGGCATTGAAAATATAAATCCTAACGATATTGAAGCAATAGATGTTTTAAAAGATGCATCCGCTACAGCTATTTATGGCTCACGTGGTGCCAATGGCGTTGTTATTGTTACCACAAAGCAAGGCAAAGCTGGTAAAACAACTATATTTTTAAATACTGCTGTTACATCTGAAAAGCTGGTTGATAACAGGGAAATGTTTAATGCCAGCGAATATATTACTTACCGCCGCTGGGCTCAATATTATGCCGGTATAAGCCCCACTACCGGAATTTCTTCAAACCCAAGAGGAGATCAGCCGGACATAAATAAGGATAGGGCATATTTTAATGCAACAACCGATCGTTTTGCTTGGGCTAATATTGCTCAAGGCTGGGCAACAGGCACATGGGATGGTTCTAAAGTAAATACAACCGACTGGAGGGGTATGGTTAAAGAAACTTCTATTACAACCAATACAACAATCAGTGTTAGCGGGGGCACGGATAAAATAAAAGCATACGGTTCTTTTGGTTATTTAAATAATGGCGGGGTTATTAAAGGTCAAGCCTATGGAAGATATTCAGGAAAAGCCAATATAGATTTTAATGCAACAAATTGGTTCTCATTTGGCAGTAACATGAGTGTTACTTATGATAAACAACAATTTGGCCAGTCAAACGCCGGTATTGCTACTATTGGCAACCCTCAAGGCGGATTATACGAATCAGCCCGATCACTGTTCCCTTATGCAGTACCGTATGATTCAGCTGGTAACAGGATTTTGTTTCCCGGCGATGATAATGCTGTAAAAAATATTGTTGACGAGGAAAAATATAATATTGATGAAAGGGTAACTTTACGGGCTTTTGGCAGTATGTATGCACAGGTAAATTTCGGATCTATTTCTCCAATATTAAAAGGGTTGAAATACCGGATGAATTTTGGTCCGGATTTTTCACATTTCCGCGATGGAATATATGTAGATGCTAATTCAGTTGCAAATGGTGGTAGCACCGGCTTTGCCTCTCTTACCAACAATAAAACATTTTCTTACACACTTGACCATTTGCTTTATTATGATAAGGCGGTAAAAAACCACAGCTTTGGTTTAACTCTTTTACAAAGCCAAACCGAATATAAGCAAGAAACAAATTTTATATCTGGTAATGGTATACCCGTTGCCTCTCAATTATGGAATGCGCTAAGCACAGGTACGGTTACTGGTGCCATTACTACCAGGTCTAACATTATCGAAAGCCAGCTACTATCTTATATGGCAAGGCTTAACTATGGCTTTAAGGATAAATATTTATTAACGGTTTCTGCCCGTAACGATGGTTCTTCTGTACTGGCCGAAGGGTATAAATTTTCTTGGTTTCCATCTGCTGCTATAGCTTGGAGGGTGAATAAAGAAGACTTTATAAATGCTCCCTGGATTAATGACCTTAAGCTAAGAATTGGTGCAGGCGTTACAGGTAACTCTGCAATTGGCGCATATGCTACTCAAGGTCCTATCTCCGCCCTTTTCTATCCCTTTTTTACAACCAATGTGGCTGGCTCTATACCCAGTGCCGACTTGGCAAACCAAGCTTTAGGATGGGAGAAAACAACCCAGTATAACTTAGGAGTTGATTTTGCATTCTTAAAAAACAGGATTTCCGGAAGCGTAGATGTATATACTTCCAATACTAATGATTTATTAATGAAACGAACAATCCCTTCAGTTACGGGCTTTACCTCAACATTTGATAATATAGGCCAAACGGCCAATAAGGGAATTGATATTACATTAACAACGGTTAATATAAAACAACAAAATTTAAGTTGGTCCACTACAATAAATGCGGCTTGGCAAAAAGAAGAGATAGTAGCATTAGACGGAAGAAAAACCGACATTAATAATAATTGGTTTGTTGGCCAGCCAATTGGTGTAATTTATGGCTATAAAGCTATGGGTTTATGGCAAGCAAATAAAGACGCTGCTGCAATTGCTACTTATGGCCTTAATCAATATACCACACCAGGTATGATTAGGGTGGCAGACCTTAATGGCGACAATAAAATTGACGCTAACAACGACCGCCAAATTATTGGATGGACAAGGCCCCGCTGGGTAGTAGGTATGACAAATACTGTTAATTACAAAGGGTTTGATTTATCCATATTTTTATATGGCCGCCTAAATTTCTTACATGATTACGGTGGCGAAGTACAGGCAGCCCGTAGTGTAAACAGGAAAATCAATTACTACACAGAGACCAATACTGGTGCGGACTTTCAAAAACCAATATTTAACGCAGGTGGGGCAGCTGGAGATCCATTTTTTCCGACGCTCGGCTATTTAAAAGCCTCTTTTATTAAAATCCGTAATATCTCATTAGGTTATAATGTTGATAGTAAATTTATGCAAAAAACTGGTTTATCAAACCTGAGGGCATACATGCAAGTACAAAACCCCGGCATGCTGTATTCAAAAATTAAATTTATTGATATGGATGTAGTAGGTGCCACCTGGAACAGGGGATTTACTTTAGGTGTTAGTGCGTCATTTTAATAACAATAATTAATTTAAAGTATATGAATAATAATATAACAAGATTAGTAGTAATAGCCATAGTGCTTTTTATTACACCTTCCTGTAAAAAAAACTTTTTAGATGAAACTCTAAAAACCGCAAGGAGTACCGAGTTTTTTAAAACAGATGCAGGAATACTGCAATTAGCTACCGGCACTTATTACCAGGTATTTAATGCCCCTGAAAATGGCGAATGGTATTATTGCGCTACCAATTATGGAACGGATGAGTTTAGGATTGGCGGAGATCCTTCCAATTCTCCCTGGAATAATTATGATATAACTTTCAATTCGCAGATAACCATCGTAAATGGCAATACAGCTTTAGCCAATTTGCAATGGGATGCCTTATACACCGGTATAGGCGATGCCAATCTGCTAATACAAAACGCCACGAATAGTACTTCAACTTCTCCTGCCATCAAAAGTACAGCATTGGGCGAAGGGCATTTTATGAGGGCTTATAATTATTTTCGGCTTGTATCTCAATATGGTGGAGTTCCGTTGCAGCTCACTCCTGTTTCAACTCCTCAGTTCGAATTTACGAGGGCAACACCCAAAGATGTTTTTACACAAATTATTGATGACTTTACAAAAGCCAAAAGTCTATTACCTGCAGTTGGAAGCCCATCTCGTATCACAAAAGATGCAGCTTCACATTATCTGGCAAAAGCGTATTTGGCCAGGGCAAGTGAAATAAATGATTCCTGGAATACGGCAACTAAGTCTGCGGATTTGGCGGCTGTTGGCCCTCTATGCGATGCAGTAATTGCTAATCATCCATTAGCACCCAACTTTGGTAACCTTTGGAATTATACTGGTATTAATTCTGCCAACGAATCTTTGTCTGAGCTAATTCTTTCTGCGCAGTTTACGAATGATGTTAATACTAACCTTAATACCGGTAACACTCAACATTTGTATTTTGCGGCTAGGTACGATATCCAAAACCAAATGGCCAGAGATTTAACGGGTGACAGGCCTTTTAGCAGGTTAGGCACTACTTATTATATGTACCGTATTTATGATATGGTTAATGACTCAAGGTTCTGGAAATCTTTTAGAACAAAAAGTGCAATAAACGCAGCAGCACCAATTGCGCCCAATATTAAGGGAGATTTGGGTATTATGTTTGTAATTAACCAGCCAGGTGATGCCAGGTTTCCCTTATCAAAAATCAATTCAAATACATCTGGCACCAACCTGGTGGTGGATGGTGTAACCAGCAGAAAAATACCAACAACTTACGTAGCCTATCCAAACGGGGCAACAGCCGATGGGGCATTAAATACTGATTTAACAACACCAGGACAAAGCTTCCCGGCTTTAACTAAACATTTTGATGGGTCAAGAAGGGCATTGAATGAGGTTATAGGACACAGAGATTTTATTTTAGCCCGTTCAGCCGAAACTTACTTAATTGCAGCAGAAGCGAAAATTAAGTTGGCTAAATTGGGTACTGGTGCTTATACAGATGCGTTGCCTTATATTAATGCTGTACGCCAAAGGGCACAATATACTATTGGCGAAAACAGAACTGCTTATAATGACGGCGGTAATACATTAACTTCTGCATCACTGCAAACGCCTAACGTAGGTATTTCTTTCTATCCAGGAAATTCTTACTACGAGTCAAACAATATTGCAGTAACAACTGCAGCATCTTCCAGCCTGGCTATTACTAACATTGCTGCTTTACCAACAGGCGATGAGTATGTAATAAATGCGCTGGGGTTAACTGCAACTTATGATAGGATGTTGGCCCTTATATTAAACGAAAAGTCAAGGGAGCATGCCGGTGAATATATTCGTTGGGAGGATTTATCAAGGACTAAAACCTTAGTGGCAAGGGCTAAGGCATTTAATG
Source organism: Ferruginibacter sp. (assembly GCA_043756235.1). Lineage (GTDB taxonomy): Bacteria > Bacteroidota > Bacteroidia > Chitinophagales > Chitinophagaceae > Ferruginibacter. The sequence continues at coordinate 23,469 of JAYURK010000081.1, forward strand.
TAAATGCAGTTGCTGCAGTTGCAGATAAACATACTTTGCGCCCAATACCTCAAACATTCCTTGATGGTATACAAACTGGCGGAGCAAACTTAACAGCAGCACAAAAACAAGCAATGCAAAACCCTGGATATTAAATTTTTTCTCACTTAGCAGTTGGTAAAGGGCGGTCAATGAAAATTGTATCGTCCTTTATTTTTTAAAAGCCGTTTCATTAAAAATTACAAACCTCTATAAAATGAAAACAATAAAATTATTTTTCCCCTTAATGGTGGTAACATGCTCTTTGTTTGCACAGGTAAAAACCGGCAACGATGTTACCGCACCTTTACATGCCCTGAAGGTTGATTACCCCGTGCCTTACGAACCTATGGCAAAAGAGGACATTAAAAAAGTGCTTGATAAAGTATTTAATTATTTAGATGCAGTAACGCCGCCACAAATGATAAATAAAAAAACAAATGAATTGGTTACAGATGTTGCAAAAATAGACAGCAATACCAGTTTACAAAAAGCCGACTTCAGGTTAACGAGTTATGAATGGGGCGTAACTTATTCTGCAATGTTATGGGCAGGCGAAACAACCGGCGATAAAAAATACACCAACTATGTAAAAGACAGGTTTAATTTTTTAGCCAACTGGATTCCCGCTGTGCAAAAATTGAAAACAGCCGGTGGATACAAAAGCAATAATTATCCATTAAAACAACCGATAGAGCCGCATGCGCTGGATGATGCCGGAGCTGTTTGCGCTGCAATGATAAAAGCCACCAGGGCAGGGGTGAATAATAACTTACGGCCACAGATTGATCATTTAATAAATTGGGTGGCCATTAAAGAATTTAGATTAAAAGATGGAACACTTGCAAGAAACCGGCCACAACAAAACACTTTATGGTTAGACGATTTGTATATGGCTGTACCTGCACTGGCACAAATGGGCAAACTTACCGGCGATAAAAAATATTTTGATGATGCGGTAAACCAAATAAAATTATTCAGCCAAAGAATGTTTATAAAAGAAAAAGGGGTGTACATGCATGGCTGGGTACAAAGTATGGAAACGCATCCGGAATTTAAATGGGCAAGGGCCAACGGCTGGGCATTAATGGCCATGGTAGAATTGCTGGATGTATTGCCCGAAAATTATAAAGGCAGGGATATAGTATTACAACAATTAAAAGCGCATGCAAAAGGGTTGGCCAGTTATCAAAGTGCTACAGGTTTTTGGCACCAGTTGTTAGACAGGGAAGACAGTTATTTAGAAACTTCTGCTACCGCTATTTATGCCTATTGCATAGCACATGCCTGCAACAATGGTTGGCTAAACCCGGTAACTTACGCACCCATGGCAAACCTTGCCTGGAATGCAGTAACCACAAAAATTAATGACAAAGGTCAGGTAGAAGGTACTTGTGTAGGAACAGGAATGGCTTTTGATCCGGCATTTTATTACCACCGCCCGGTAAATGTTTTTGCAGCACATGGTTATGGCCCGGTAATTTTAGCTGGCGCAGAAATGTATAAATTAGTTGCAAAAAATAAATTTAAAGTCAACGACAGTTCGGTACAGTACTACGAATAATGTGTAATAGCTTTCCGCTGTTAACACAATGAGGTTAAAAATGGGAATGAAAAAAAATAAAATAATCTATACCCTGCCATTAGGTGTTGCAGTCATGCTAATGGCAGCTTCGGTAAATGCACAACAAAAAAATATTTTTAAATTCAATTTTGGCACTGATGCCGTTGCACAGGGATACACAGCAGTAACTCCGCAAACCATTTACACCGATGCAAGGGGTTTTGGATTTATTAATACTGAAGATATAAATGCTGTAACAAGAAATAAAAAAAATACAATCACATCCGATTTTATTACCAGTCCTAAACCTTTCTTTTTTGCTGTAAAAATTCCCGAAGGTAATTATGATGTAAAAATTATTTTGGGTGATGTTAATGGAACATCTGCCACAACAGTACGTGCAGAATGCAGAAGGTTATTTTTAAAAAACATTCAAACAAAGAAAGGCGAAATAAAAAAGGAAAATTTTACCGTGCATGTTAAAGACAGTTTTATCAGGGATAAAAATGGTAATACAATTGATAAAGTAAAACTTAAAGCCAGGGAAATAAATTATTATCATTGGGATGATAAACTCACTATTGAATTTAATGATACCGCTGCAAAAATTTGTGCAGTAGAAATTATACCCAACACTAAAGCCACCACCATTTTTTTAGCGGGCAATTCCACCGTGGTAGATCAGGATAAAGAACCCTGGGCATCGTGGGGGCAAATGATACCTTCATTTTTTGAACCTAAAAATATTTGTATTGCCAATTATGCCGAAAGCGGAGAAGCATTAACATCTTTTAAAAGTGCTAAACGTTTACAAAAAATTTTAAGCCTGATGAAGCAAGGCGATTATTTATTTATAGAGTTTGGCCATAACGATCAAAAGCAAAAAGGTGATGGTATTGGGGCTTTTACTTCTTACAAAAAAGATTTAAAATATTATATAAGCGAAGTAAAAAAGAAGGGCGGCATTCCGGTTTTAGTCACCTCTATGCACCGCCGCAGTTTTGATTCAACTGGTCATATCATAAATACCTTAGGCGATTATCCCGAAGCAGTGCGGCAAACCGCTGCAGAAGAAAACGTTTTTTTAATAGACTTAAACGCCATGAGTGAAATTATGTACGAGGCCTGGGGCCCCCAAAAATCTTTAAAAGCATTTGTACATTATCCGGCAAATACTTTTCCGGGGCAGGATAAAAAATTAGAAGACAATACACACTTTAATACTTATGGCGCTTACCAAATTGCCCGGTACATTGTACAGGGTATAAAAGATAATAAATTGCCCATTGCAAAATATTTACAAAAGAATATTTCACCATTTAATCCTGCACAGCCCGATGCTGTTGAAAACTGGTACTGGCCTCAAAGTATTTTACAGGTTGCAGTAAAACCTGATGGTAATTAAATATTTTAAACTATAATAATGAAAATTAAATTTGTGCTGTTTATATATTTTTGTATTGCTTTTTCGGCAATCGTTTTTGCTCAAACAGAAAATGCAACAACGCTTATACACAAAGCAGATACTACATTTACCGCCACCGGCAACCCCATCATCAAACATAAATTTACAGCCGACCCTGCAGCCTTAGTGTATAAAGACAAAGTGTATATCTACACAGGAAGGGATGAAGCGCCGGAAAAACGCAACGGTTACGAAATGCATGAGTGGCTTTGTTTTTCTACCAGCGATATGCAAACGTTTACTGAGCATGCATCACCATTAAATGTAAAAGCTTTTAAATGGGCAAAAAACGATGCATGGGCAAGCCAGGTTATTGAACGCAACGGAAAATTTTACTGGTACGTTTCCATTACACACGATAGTACACACCGGGGAAAAGCCATTGGTGTTGCCGTTAGCGATAAACCCACCGGGCCTTTTAAAGATGCCATTGGCACAGCATTAATTACTAACGAAATGACTACCGAAAGTAAAATAAGCTGGGATGATATTGACCCTACCGTTTTTATTGACGATAATAAACAGGCGTATTTATTTTGGGGCAACACCACTTTGCATTATGTAAAATTAAAACCAAACATGATTGAAATGGATGGCCCAATGAAAACTATTGCATTACCCAATTTTACCGAAGCGCCGTACATACATAAAAAAAACGGCTGGTATTATTTATCTTATGCCTATGCGTTTCCCGAAAAAATTGCGTACGCTGTCAGCCGCAAGATTGAAGGCCCGTGGATGTATAAAGGTATCATCAACGAAATTGCCGGCAACTGCAACACCAATCATCAATCTATAATTGAGTTTAAAGGAAAAGATTATTTCATTTACCACAATGGTGCGCTGGCAGCCGATTATGCAAGCTTTCACCGCTCTGTTTGTATAGATTATTTGTATTACAATAAAGATGGTACCATTAAAAGAGTGGTTATGACCAGCGAAGGCGTACAGCCTTTAAAAAAATAATTTTTTTTTGTACACCAGCTACAAATAATCCCCGGCTGCGGCCCCGCTTTTCGCTGCTACTCCGCCACAAGCCAGCGCACAAACCTTCAGCGGGGTATTCGCTGCAATCGGGTGTAAGTGCTCAGCTTTTTATTTTTAATCAGCATTCAGGCAGGCAATTGTAAAAGTGTGGTTAAACTTATTTTGTATTGGTACAAAAAATAAAATTTCCAAAAAAATTTCTCCAAAAAATAATTGTATTTTACAAAAACAAAAAAAACAATTTATGCCATTTGCCAGCCGAAGAAATTTTTTAAAACTATCAGGGCTGTCGCTTTTGCCAGCAATAATACCGGCATCAAATGTATTGGCAAACTCAAAAAAAACGATACCATTTTTTGAAGACGAACCTGCAATAAAATTTTTTGGCGATGGCGAAATGTTTGAGCCTGCTGCTTATACTAACCTGTTAAATAAAATAAACACCACCACTCCAATTGAAAAAGACCGTTATGGCGATGGCGGGGCAGTAGCGGCTTTAGAAAAAGAATTTGAAAAAATTACGGGTAAACAAAAAGCAATTTTTATGCCCAGTGGTACCATGGCCAATCAATTGGCTATTGCAGTACTCAGTGGCAACAATACAAAAGTTTTTGTACAGGACACCAGCCATATGTACCGCGACGAAGCAGATGCAGCACAATCCGTTTTTCAAAAAAGATTAATGCCCCTTGCAAAAGATGCAACTTATTTTACTGCGGCCATGTTGCAGCAGGCAGTAGAATCATTAGGACAGCAGGAAGTTTTTAATTCGGGCATTGGTGCGGTAAGTATAGAAAATCCGGTACGCAGGGCAGATGGAAAAATGATACCTGTTGCAGAAATAAAAAAGATAAGTGAGTATTGCCGTGCCAATAATATTAAACTGCATTTGGATGGAGCAAGAATTTTTATGGCAGCAGCATGGTCGGGCATAAGTGTAAAAGAATATGCATCCTATTTTGACACTATCTACATTTCGTTATACAAATATTTAGGCGCTGCAGCCGGTGCCATATTATGCGGCGATAAAAAAGTTATTGATACTATGCCGCATTTAATAAAAATACATGGCGGCAGTATGTATGGCAATTGGGCCAATGCTGCAATGGCGTTGCACCGCCTGCAAGGCATTGAAACAAGGTTACAAGATACGGTTGCAAGAGCCTCGGTATTATTTGCTGCATTAAATAAAATTAGTGGCGTTACGGTTACTGCTTTACACGACGGTACAAATATTTACCAAATGCAATTAGCAAAAAATATTGATAGCAAAAAAATGCAAACGGCATTACGCACCAATTTTAATATCCGCATGCCCATGCCCGATGCCACTAATAAAGTTTTACTTACTGTAAACGAAACTTTGCTGTACCGCGATGTGGAATTTATTGCGAAAGCTTTTAAAAACAGCATAGCCTGAAGTAATGGTCATTTATTTTCTGTAACGCCAATCATCACCCCAAAATCGCCATCTGTTTGCATCCAGTATTTTTCAGGTAAATACATCCTGCTAACCAGGCCATCTAAATATAAAGCATTTTTACAACCCATATTTTTAAAGTATATGGCAAAATCATAAAAGCTTATCTTTTCTTTGCTCATGGCAAAAACTACTTTGTTACCTGGTAAAATGCCCACACCATTTCTAATATTAAGGTTTGCCGAACCTTGTTTAAATGCAGGATGGATAGAGCCGTCAATTACCAGCATCGGCCCCGATTGTGTGGCGTAATTGATAGCATCGCTGTATTTAAAATTATTGGTAATGCTTATCGCTGGAGTGTTATCAGCAGTAATATAAAAAACGCCATTAGGTTTAAGATAAAAATTGCCGTTGCCATTTGCAGTATCTAAAGGCGATAAATTTTTTTTATTTTCAATATACAATCCCTGCGGCGAATGATCGGGTTTATACATGCCTCCATTCATAGCAAACACTAATTTATTATTATGTTGCTGCAGCCACATTTTTAAATTTTGAATACTGCCAAAGTTTTTACCGCTATCATCTTTCCAGTAAAATTGCAGTGGTGTTTTTTTTGTATGTACAATATAGGTTATAAATTGAGGGTCCGTGTTTTTTGAAAACAACACCAAAGTAAATACACCGGTGGCAACAGCCAAAATTATCCCGGTAAAAATATTTTTCTTAATCATAGCTGGGTATGATATCAATCATATAAAAATTTATAAGTTGTAGTAGCCACGTTGCTTTAAAGCTTTTAACAGCAGCATATAAATATAATTATTTTTTTTGCCGCTGATAATTTTTATTTAGCAAAAAAGATTTTAACCGTGGCACGGTTATGGCAATGTAGTGAATAATTATATTTAAGCTTTTTAAAAATATCCATAGCCAGCGTAGTTTTGTAAAAATGCAGAACAGGAAATTTACCGGTACGGAGCATTTGAAATTTACAGATACGGGTTTAACTTCTACACTACGAATAACAAAATATTCTCCCGGATTAACGTTCAATAAAATTAATATCGGCATAAAGTGAAAAACTGCTGATCTGTTTATTATTTCATTATCCATACCATTGCTGCAATACCTGTCTCTGTGCGGAGTGACCAACATTTCTTTATGCCTGCGGCTACTGATTGCCGTGAATTACATTTTGGCATACTAATTTTATTTATGTCCTGTTGGTTATTTACAACTGCAGGTAATCAGCATTTATTTGTAAAATTTATTTTATCATGTTTAAAAAATCAAAATATCATGCGTAAAAAACTATTTTTATTTCCGGCAGTAGCCGCATTGCTCGTTGTATTTTCAGCAGGCTGTAAAAAAAATGAAGATATCAATACATCATCATCCGGTGTGCCAAAAATGGCTGCTGCAACTTCTGCCGTTTCGCTTATTGCACCGGGAGGTATCGATTTGGGGGTTGCCGGTAATTTTGTAATACTTTCTAAAAGCGGTATCACCAATGTCTTTCAATCTGCTGTTACCGGCGATATTGGCAGCAGCCCCATCACCGGTGCTGCGGTGCATTTAACATGTGCAGAAGTTACTGGTGCAATTTACACAGTAGATGCGGCTGGCCCTTTGCCCTGTAGCAGCACTGATGCCAGCAGGCTTACTACAGCTGTTGGTGATATGCAAACAGCTTTTAATGATGCAGCTGGTCGCTTGAATCCAGATTTTTTAAATTTAGGTGCAGGAGATATTGGCGGCAAAACACTTACACCCGGCCTGTACAAATGGACAAGTGCTTTAACTATTCCTACAGACATCACTATTGCCGGGGGGCCGGATGATGTTTGGATATTCCAAATTGCAGGAACATTAATTATGAATTCGGCTGTGCGGATTACCTTAACTGGTGGGGCACAGGCAAAAAATATTTACTGGCAAACTGACGGTGCCGTTACTTTAGGAACCACCAGCCACTTTGAAGGAATAATATTAGGCAAAACCGGTATTAATATGCAAACCGGTGCATCAATGAATGGAAGAATGCTTGCACAAACTGCAGTAACATTGCAAATGAATGCAGTAAACAGACCATTATAATTTTTTTAGTATTATAAAAAAGGGGCTGTTTATGAAACAGCCTCTTTTTTTTCTACAAATACAGTAACAAAAAGTATTTTCACGTAAATCTTTTCTTATTTTTAAAAATACAAATTTTAAAATATGAAATTATCCGCCTTACTGATGTTGTTTTTTGTAAGTACCCAATTGCAGGCCCAGCAAAATTACTGGCAACAACAATTGCAATATAATATTACTGCCTCTCTTGATGATAAAGAAAAATCGATCACCGGTTTTGAAACCATTATTTACAAAAATAATTCTCCTTCAACTTTAGATTTTATCTGGTTTCACCTTTGGCCCAATGCGTACAAAAATGATAGCACTGCATTAATACAACAAATTAAAGCCGATAAAGAGCGTTCTAAAAAAATGGAAAATTTTGGCGCAGGCTCTATTGATGGGTTGGCTTTTAAAATTAATAATCAACCGGCGCAAACTACGGCACATGCTAATCCACGGTATATTGACATCATTAAATTACTATTGAATAACCCTTTATTACCCGGGGATTCTATCACCATTTCCACACCGTTTAAAGTAATGCTGCCTCCTTATTTTTCAAGATCGGGTTATGCTGATGGAGAATTTATGGCTTGCCAGTGGTATCCTAAACCTGCAGTGTTTGATAAAAAAGGCTGGCACGAAATGCCCTATTTGGATATGGGGGAATTTTACAGTGAGTATGCAAACTATACCGTTAATTTAACAGTGCCATCGCAATATGTGGTTGGTGCTACCGGAACGCTGCAAACAAAATTGGAGCTGGATGCTTATAAAAAATCGGGCAGTGCAAATACAACAGACCGTAAAGGCAAACCCGTTTTATACATTCCTGCTGAAAAAAATGCAACTAAAACTTTACATTATTTTGCAGAGCAGGTACCAGACTTTGCCTGGTTTGCCGATAAAGATTTTGTGATTCAATATGATACCGTGCAGTTACCGGGTGGTAAAATTATTGATGCTTTTTCTTACTACCACAATAAAAAAAATACCCTGTGGAATAACAGTATCGATTATATAAAAGATGGCGTAAAAAAATACAGCAGCTGGGTAGGAGAGTACGGGTACCCGGTAGTACAGGCTATTGAGGGGCCAAAAAATAATTCGAGTGGTGGTATGGAGTACCCGATGATAACTTTAATTACCAGCCCCGATGCAAAAGTAGAAACGCTTGATGCAGTGATAGCACACGAAATTGGACATAATTGGTTTATGAGCATGCTGGGCAGTAACGAAAGGGCACATACCTGGATGGATGAAGGATTGAACAGTTTTTATCAATTTAGGTACGAGGCTGAAAAATACCGCAGCAATTCTATTTTTGGTGATGCCATTCCAAAGGAAATTAAAAAAATGCCTGCAGATGAGTTTTTAAATGTGGTGTATAACGCCATTGATAAAAATATACCTATGCAGGCGGCAATGGATATCGCTGCAGATAAATTTGCAAACAGTACAGAATATGGAATTGTATCGTATGTAAAAACGGCGCTGTGGCTGCACCTTTTACAGGCGGCTGTTGGCCCAGAGAAAATGGATCTGGCCATGCACAATTATTTTAATAAATGGAAAAATAAGCATCCTCAACCAGAGGATATGCAGGCCGCTTTTGAAGAAGCCATCGGAGCAAAGCTGGATGCCTTTTTTAAGCTCACCAAAAAAGAGGGTAAGTTTGAATAAGCTTTGTAAAAAAAGATGTAGTGCCGCTAAGAATTTTGTAGTTCAGGCTGTATTTTTTCTACAGTACAATTTACAGTTGTTCCTGATTCGGGGTGGCTGCTGATGGTAAGCACTCCATTAATAGATGCGGCCCGCTCTTGCATACTCAATAAACCCGGCGAATTTTTCAATTGATTAATATCAAAGCCTCTTCCATCATCTTTTATTAAAAGTGTAACAGTGTTTTCCATGGCATTAATGCTTACTGTTACTTTATTTGCATGTGCATGCTGGGCCACGTTGGCAAGACTTTCCTGACAGATTCTAAAAAAATCTGTACGGGTTTCGGGTGTTAAATTTTCTTCTTTGTAGGCATGCGTAAAGCTGCAATGCACATTGTTTAGCAACGAAAATTCGCTGCACAACCATTCCATCGCAGGAATTAATCCAAGCTCATCAATCATGGAAGGGCTGATAGAAAAAGATATTTTTTGAATAGCTTTTACCAATAATTTAGAAATGGCAAGCGCATGATCAATTCTTTTTGTAACAGCTGCCGGCAATCCATGGCTGTTGTTATCCATCCACTCCATATCCAGCTTTGATACAACCACCAATTGTGCAATTTCTTCATGCAGTTCGTAAGCCAGATATTTTTTATCTTTCTCAATTCTTGTTTTTAAATGCGTGGCTAAACTTTTAAAATTATTATATTTTTTTTCTACTTCAATCTCTATCTTTTTTCTTTCTGTAACATCTTTTGCAATAGCGAATACTATTTCTTTATCGGGGGAATAAACTGAAGTCCACTCCAGCCAAACCAGCCGGCCGTTTTTAGTAACATAGCGGTTAACAAAATTACGCAGTGGCGTACCTGCTAATAATCCGGCCCTGTTTTTTTTTGTAGCTGCCGCATCTTCGGCAAAAATAAAAGTAGCAATGGGATGCGCAAATAATTCTTCTTTGGAATATTCCAGTTTATTAATTACGGCCTGGTTTACTTTTTTAAAATAACCATCTTTACCTGCTATACAAACAAGGTCGGGTGTTAATTCAAAAAAAGCAGCCAGCTCTGCATCGGTAGTTATGCCATTTATGGTGCTCATGTTTGAACGGGATGATTTAATAAAGGTTAAAGTTTGAAGATGTAAGCTAATGATAAAAAACTGCAACAATACGGGGTCGTTTTTTTTCTACTCCATTAGTAATTTTATTTTGACACTACTTGAATGCATTGCAGGCTCAAAACACTTGGCTATTTATTTTTCTTTAGCAATACAAAAATGCCGGTAAGCGGCCCTATTGCCAACAGTAAATAAACATACCGGTAATGAATATATAATTGTAAAACTTTTATAAGTTGAATACTGATAATAGTTATTGCAAAGCCAATACAATTTACGATGGTTAAAGCACTGCCTCTTAAATGCCCGGGCACATGTTCAGCAATTAAAGAAGAAAATAGAGGAGAGTCAGCGATTACCACCATGCCCCAAAAAAATAAAAATGCTACCATTACTGTTGCCGAAGTATGCAATAGCAGCCACGGAGAAATTAAGCAGCATAAACAGGATAAGGATAAAGCAATGGTTGCAATTTTTTTTGCGCCAAAGTATTTTGATAACATACCACCACCTGCACAACTAACAGCGCCACCAGCTATTATAAAAAAAGATAGAAGGGCAACATTTAAACTGGTTTGATAATGCAGGTTATAGGTACTTATAATTACTGGCACAAATGCCCAAAATGTATACAATTCCCACATATGACCAAAATAGCCAATTGCTGCTGCGCTAAATTTTTTATTTGCAAAGCCGGTTAAAAATGCAGTAAAATTAATTGACCCGCTTTTTTTTCTGTATGGTCCGTCGGGTACAAAAAATTTAATAATTAAACCGCCGGTAATTGCTAATGCAGTGGTACAAATAATAACATGCATCCAGTGCAATTGCATGGTGCTGCTTTTTAAAAGATGCGGAAAAGCTGTGCCCAGCACCAGTGCTCCAACTAAAAAACTTAAAGATTTACCCAAACCCAGCTGGTAATAATCCGAAGCTATCTTCATGCCAACCGGGTAAATGCCTGCAAGAAAAAAGCCGGTGAAAAATCTAAACACCAAAACCTGCGATATAGAAACAGCAGGCAATATTAAGGTAAGGTTACATATTGCAGCAATAATGGAACTATAGAAAAAAACGGAAGAGGGCGAAAAACGATCTGCCACAGCAAACAGGGCAAAAACTAAAGTACCACTTATAAAACCAAACTGCACGGCACTGGTTATGTTAGCCAAAAAACCGGGAGCAATTGCAAATTTTTGAACTATATCGGGCAAAATGGCATTGCCGGCAAACCAAAGTGAAGTACAAAAAAATTGCGCTACAACAATGGCGGGCAAAATCCATTTATTAACTAACACTTTATTCAACATAACCGTGTTGTGTATAATTTAAATAAAGAAACGAACTTTTTTCTTACATCCTGCCTAAACAAATAATAATTGTGGAGATAAACAACCTTAGGTAAAGCATATGCTTGAACGGTTTACAGCTTTAAAGTGCTAGTAAGCGGCTGCTAATTTTATTATTAAAATAAAACCAACTTTTTTCAAACCATTTGAGGTTTTATTTCGTTAATGTTTTTTTTAACTTACAAATACACCAACAAAAAAATTTTTATGAAAAAGATTTTCTTTTTGGCAGCCTCTGCTGCCTTGTTCTTAACAGCTTGTAACGATAGTACTTCTACTGATACTGCTACTACAACTGACACTTCAAAAATGATGAGTACCGACACCAGCAAAATGATGGCTAATGAAGAGCCAGGTGTTATGGTTGGCGGTTCTAAAATGGTTGCTTCAAAAAATATAGTTGAAAATGCAGCCGGTTCTGCTGATCATACTACATTGGTAGCTGCTGTAAAAGCGGCTAATCTTGCCGAAACTTTAAGCGGTGCTGGTCCTTTCACAGTTTTTGCTCCTACTAACGAAGCTTTTAATGCATTACCTGCTGGCGCTGTAGACAATTTATTAAAGCCAGAAATGAAAAAAGATTTGTCAGGTGTTTTAACTTATCATGTTGTACCTGGTAAATTAATGGCTGCAGATTTAAAAGACGGTCAAAAATTAAAAACTGTACAGGGTAAAGATTTAACGGTTACTGTAAAAGATGGTAAAGTGATGATCAATGGTGCTGCAGTTACTATAGCAGATGTAGTATCAAGCAATGGAGTTACACACGTTATTGATGGTGTTTTAATGCCAAAAAAATAATTGAGCATTTAAAAAATAAATTAAGGGAGTAGCCAAAAGCTGCTCCTTTTTTTTATTTACCAATACCAGGGCTTGTTTACTTCTAACTTAGTTTACCTGTTAAACTTTCTTTATTTTAAAGATAAACTGGAAAGAAGTGGTGGTAAAAAAATATCACAAGCATGCATAATGATGTAAGTGTAATGGTAATTAGATAACTAATTTTACTAACTCATCCTGCGGAAATAAACTGCCAAAATTATTTTTGGTTTTTACATTGGCTGTACTGGATGAAAATCTTATTGTACAATGAATAAAAAAATATGGATGCTATAGTTCCTGAAAATTTTAAAGGCAAGTCACTTGATATTGAACATTCTGTAGTGTCTGATACAAAAGCAGGAGCGATTAACATTTTTAAAACAGCATGTGCAAGAGTAGTAAATCCACCAGGTTGGCATTTGCTTGCCGGTGAATTAAGTGCCACTTTTAAGGTGTACAAATCCAAAAATTTACAACAAGCAGACTTTGCCAATGTTGATGATTACCTGGGCATAAGTGTACCCGGCCCTGGTTTAAGTGAAGGTGATGGGCTGGATTGGGTTAGGGTGGAATTGCTGCAAAAAAATAAAGAGCCCGATTGCGACGAAAGTTTAGCCATGCAGGTAAGGCCCAGCAAAAATCCTTTAAAAACACACAGCAGCATTGCTCATTTTTTTGATGAAGCATCTACTTCTACTTTCATTATAAAAAGAACGGGAAAAAAAATTACCGCTTCATATCATGGCAGAAATGAAATGGCTAATACAGAAGAAATTTCTTTATTAGACAAGCTGCGCAATAAAGTAGTTGCCACCGGTGCAAAAGCAGGCTTATCTAATCTTCAGTGGGAAGCATTGATAAAAGGTTTTCTTCAACCTGAAATGGGGAAGTAGATTTTACGAACATGTTCATAATTGTGTACATTAATGTAGTATTTATTTAAACTTAAACTTGCAAACGTTTGATTGAAGGTGGATTAAATTTATTTTTTTGCTTTGTATTAATTACCTGAGATCAAACCTGGGTTTCAACGTTTAACTTATTGCCCAATTATTATTTTTTGCTACTGTATATTTATTTGAATATACCTTGCACTAGGAATAAAATAAAAGATTTAACCACTGCAAAATAAAAAAATAAAGAAAGTCGTATATTAATAGCGCCGAAAATTATTAATGAAATTAAATATTTTTGCAGCTATTAATGTAAAAGCAAATATTTACAGTGATTGGGAATTAACCGCTGCAATACCGCTGAAAATATTTTCTTATTTTGAAATTACATCATTGCAAAACAGGGAGTGCCGGGCTGATTTTTATAAGTGCGTAGGCCTGTTGACCGAACATTATTTTGCTGCATGCAATAATATTATTTATACTGAGCCAAATTATTAATTGTGGGATTGTTTAGGAAAATATTATTTTAATCAGTTTAAGTAAAATATTTCTTGCTTTTTATCACCTTATATTAACTTGCTGTTGTGGATAAATTACCTACCATTAAAGAAATTGCAAACAGGCTTAATGTCTCAATGTCAACCGTATCAAGAGCATTGAGCAATCACCCCCGTATTGGGCTTGGCACAAAACAAAGAGTACAGCAGTTGGCCAAAGAGATGGGGTATGAACCAAATAGCCAGGCTATTTTCTTCAAGCAAAAAAAAACACATGTTATTGGAGTTATTATTCCATACATACGGGAAGATTTTTTTTCTCAGGCAATAAGCGGTATTGAAACAACCGCTATTGAACATGATTACACTATTTTATTTGGCCAAAGTTATGATGAACTGGAGAGGGAAATAAAAGTAGTTGCAGCCATGAAAAAACAAAGAGTAGATGGGTTGCTTATTTCATTATCAAAGCAAACAAATGAGTACAATCACCTGGAAGCATTGAAGAAGTATGATATACCAGTTGTATATTTTGACCGGGTACCAATTATGACGGATGCTCATAAAGTATTTTGCGATTTATATAAAGGTACTATTGAAATGATTGGATGGTTATTTAATAAAGGATACAGGCGTATAGCATTTATTAACGGGCCAGCCAAAATACTGGCAAGTAAGCAAAGGCTGGAGGGATATACTGAAGGTATATCAAAGCAAAAATTAAAAGTAGATATGCAGTTGGTAGAAAAAACAGATTTTTCAAAAGAAAGTACCGAAGAGGCTATGAAGAAATTATTAGGGTTAAAAAAACTTCCACAGGCTATTATTACTTTTAATGAGTATGTGCATATGGATGCTGTGCAGTATGCAGCTAAGCGAAATATAGCTGTTAACAAAGAAATAATATTTGTAAGCTACGCTAACCTGCCCATTACAAATTATACGGCTTTTCCACCGTTGGCTTCAATCGAGCAGTTTCCTTACCGGCAGGGTGAAATAGCCATGGAAATTTTAATTAAAATAATACATAATAAAACTATAGAAAACAGTGCCCCGCCAATTTTCTATATCGAAGAACTTTCTCCGTCGCTTGTGCTGTACCAGCTACCGCTTGCTTAATTTTTATTCTTAGTTATTTTTTTTATTTGAAAACAGTCTTGTTGTTTTAAAAACTGCGCAACCGTTTGCGCAATGTACAGCTATGTACAAAACTATTTTCAATGATTTGTAATAATTAGTTTTTGTAAAATTTTTGCGCATTCGGTTGCACAGTAATTTATAAAAAAATCAGCATAAACTTGTCTATTATTTCAAATCTAAACGATTGCTAAATGAAAAAAATTATTCAAAATATCTACAGGGTCTTACCTGGTATGGTATTGTTTCTGCTTATAGTTGCCTGCACTTTTTCACAAAAATTGTATGCGCAAACTGCCGGAGAAAAAATTGTGGTTAGAGGTACAGTTGCTGATGAAAGTAATCAGCCCCTAATTGGAGCCAACATCACAATAAAGGGTAAAAAGAATGGCACAGTTACAGATGCTGCTGGTAAGTTTTTAATTGAAGTAATCAAAGGCGATGTGTTAATTATTTCTTATGCTAACAAGGTAACCATCGAAGTAGTTGCTGAAAAGAGTACTGCTGTAGAAATTAATTTGCAATCGCAGAATAAATTGCTGGATGATGTGGTAGTTGTTGGCTACTCATCTAAAAAAACAAAATATCTTTCAAGTTCTGTTGCTATAGTATCTGGCGATAAACTCAGAGATGTAACCTCAAATGATTTAGCAGGTTTGTTGCAAGGCAAGGCTCCTGGTGTGTTGGTATCTACCGGTTCCGGAGACCCTACATCCGGCTCTACTATTCTTATTCGTGGAGCTGGTACCATCTCAGCAGGCTCAGGACCATTAATTGTTGTAGATGGTAATATTGGAGGTACTTTTAATCCATCCGATATAGAATCTGTTACTATACTAAAAGATGCTGCAGCTACCGGTCTTTATGGATCAAGAGCAGGCAATGGTGTTATTATTGTTACTACAAAAAGTGGTAAGGCAGGTAAATCAAAAATTGAATTTGCGTCCACAGTTGGTTTTAATACTGCTACCACAGGCAAATTTAAACTAATGAATTCGCGGCAATTGTACGATTACCTTTCTACCTTTTCTGCACCGGATGCTGCCATGCTTAATGCTAATACAAACTGGTGGGATGAGACCTTCAGACAAAGTATGACGCAGAATTATACCTTATCGGCCTCGGGCGGAAATGATAAAACGCAATATTATGTTTCCGGAAATTTTTATAAGGAAGAAGGTACATTAATTGCGAATGATAAAACTGGTTATAATTTCCGCACCAATCTTACTCATAAATTATCCAGTAAATTAAAGTTGAGTGTACTCCTTAACGGAATTTATACAAGGGATAATTATAATCCCGAAGGTGGCTTATACCAGGCTTATACTTATTTGCCTTCTGACTCTGCCTATGGTGCAGATGGCAAACCACGAGATTCAAGATATGTGAAATGGTTTGGAAGAGATCAGAGCAATTTTCTATATTCTATGCAATACGATATCTCCAACGCAAAAAGTTTAAATTTAACCGGCGATGTTAACCTAGATTACAGCATTACCAAACACCTGAGTTTTGCAACTTATAACAGGGCAACTTTTTTTGATTACGACGATATGTCTTTTTATGATAAAAGATCGCAAGGTGGTGCCACTAATGGAGGTGAGCTTTATAATTCGGCCTCTTTTTCAAAAACTTTTGTAAGTTCAAACAGGCTTAAATATGACAACAGCTTTGGCAACCACAATATTTCTTTGTTAACTGTTGCAGAAGCAACACAATCTGCATATGATGTATTATCTACAGCAGTAAAAGGGCTTCCCCCGGGCCGGCCATTTGCATCTACTGCTACAGCAGTAATTACCGTGCCCACAGGTGGAAGAAATGAATACAGCTTTCATAAATACCTGGCACAGGCAGATTACAATTTTGCTAATAAATATTTTGCGGTTGCTTCTTTTGTTCGGGACCGATCTTCCAGGTTCGGCAATAATAATTCTGCTGCCAACTTTTATCAGCTTGGTGCATCCTGGATAGTAACCAGTGAAAATTTTATGAAAAACATTACGTCAATTAATTTTTTAAAGCTTCGTGCCAGCTATGGTACTACAGGAAATGCGGAGATAGGCGATTATGCGGCACTGGGGTTATACTCGCTATCTACAAATTCAAGTTATGCTGGCCAGCCGGGTGCAGCACCATTGCAAAAAGCAAATCCCAATTTAACCTGGGAAAAACAAAAAGCAGCTAACATTGGGTTAGATGTTACGCTTTTTAAAAGAATTGATTTAAGCGTTGATGTATACCAGAAAACTGCAGAAGACCTGTTATACAGAAAACCATTACCAGCTACTTCAGGTTTTAGTTTTGTTTATGAAAACGTGGGTAGTGTAAGAAATAAAGGAATTGAATTTAATCTTACTACTAAAAATATTTTAAGCAAACAATTTACCTGGGAAACCAACCTCAACATGGCATTCAACAGAAATAAAGTGTTGTATTTAAATGATGGGGCTGCATTCAGCAATCCGGGTGGCAGGCAGCCAATAGGAGCAGGACATGATATTGATGAATGGAATATGCCTGTTTGGGCGGGTGTAGATCCTGCCACCGGCGATCCTCTATGGGAAAAACTGGTAACAGATGGGGATGGAAAAACTTATACGGCTTATACCAATAATTATAATTCTGTAGCCAACGCAGTATCCAGGCAATACCTGGGTAAATCTGCCGCACCTAAATTTGCCGGAGGTATTACTAACGCACTAGCTTACAAAGGTTTTTCATTATCTGCATTTATGAATTTTGTGTATGGTAACTACGTATACAATGATACCCGTTTTTATTATGATAATGATGGTAACTACGATTCCTATAATTCAATGGTTTTTCCAAAAGAGTGGACCCGCTGGACTAAGCCAGGTGATATAGCCACACATCCCAAAGCATTACCGGGCGGAAACAAACTTTCCAACTCATCCTCATCAAGATACCTTGAAGATGGCAGCTACATACGATTAAGAAATATTACGCTAGGGTATAACCTTTCCAAAAACTTTTTGGAGAAAGTAAAACTTGCAACAGCCAGGGTATTTGTAAGTGGAGATAATTTATGGACAGGTACAAATTTTTCGGGGCCTGATCCGGAAGTAGTATTAAGCAACGGCCAATCCAGCTTCAGATATCCAACCAGTAAAAAAATCTTATTTGGCTTAAACATTTCATTCTAATAAATAAAATTAACGGATATGTATAACTATAAATTCATCATACTTACCGCAGCTCTTGCAGTATCACTAACTGCCTGCAAAAAAAATTTTGAACCATCAACGGCTATTGACGAAAACTCTGCATTAACCAACGCAGCAGATATTGAAACAGCTACCATAGGCACCTATGCTGTATTAAGAAATCCTGCTTATGTTAGAAGCAGCCATTTCCTTATGGAATATCCGGGTGATGAAATAGCGCAAGGGCAAAATTCATCAGATGATCTTTCGAGGGCTTACCGTTATAACCATATAACCACGTCTGGCCACGCTACTAATTTTTGGGTGCAGGCATACTTTGTTGTTGGCGCAGCCAATAAAATTATTGCCGCTATTTCTGATAACAGCGCCGCTGATCTTAAGCAATTAAAAGGTGAAAATCTTTTTCTGCGGGCCATGATGCATTTTAATTTAGTAAGGGTTTTTGGAAGACCTTATACACAAAACAACGGCGAAAACCCGGGTGTGCCTATCCTTAAAGAGGATTTAACCGAGGAACAAAAATTAACAATCGGCAGAAGCAAAGTAAGTGAAGTGTATTCATCAGTTATTGCAGATTTAATTAAAGCTGCCGAATTAATGACTACACCAAAAGCAAATCCTTTTGCTTCAAAACAAGTTGCCAATGCATTGTTAGCAAGGGTTTATTTATATATGGGAAATAACACTAAGGCTATTGAGTATGCTGATAAGGTAATTAATTCAGGTACTTACACTCTTTTACAAACTAGTGAGTTGGCAAATTATTTTAAGATGGCTCCGGAAAGTAACACTGAAACCATTTTCTGCATCCGCCATACTAAAACAGAAGACCAGGATTTTTCCGCCATTGGTTCAATGTATTACAGCGGCGATGCCAGCGGAAATGCTGCAGGCCAGGCTCAAAGTGGTTGGGGAGAGATTTATGCTTCTGCAAAATATTATAATTTTCTTACTGCAAACCCTGCTGATGCAAGACAAAGTTTTATTTCTCCATACAAAATTGGCGGTGTGTTGCAAATGAATACAAGACTTACACCCAATACGCCTATGTATTATATAAATAAATTCAACCTTCAGGAGGGAATTATTAACCTAAGCTCCCCGGTGTATCTCCGATTGGCCGAAATGTATTTGATAAGAGCGGAAGCCAATGCTAAACTGGGAAATGTACAACCAGCATTAGATGATGTAAATATAATCAGGCAAAGGGCAGGCCTTAGTGGTGCAGCATTGCATACAGTTGCAAGCATTGCGTTGAGCAGTAAGTCTGACTTAGATGTAGTGCTGGAAGAAAGATGGCTGGAATTGGCTTTTGAAGGCCATCGTTCTTACGACTTGTTTAGAAATGCCCGTTCTGTAATCCGTAATTATCCCGGCACGCATGCATTAAATGTTACGCCAAATAATATTAACCAAACCATTACAGCTTCAGACATTCGGGTTGTGTTTTTTATCCCGGAAAGTGAACGGGCTAAAAATACAAACCTTACTCAAAATCCTTAAAGCAACAAATGTAATAGTGCAGAATTATATGCAAAAACTACTCTAAAATTTTAAAAAACACAAATGAAAAAGATACCGTTATTATATATAGTAATACTTGCCACAGGGCTGGCAACCTTTATTGCCTGCAATAAGGCTGATGCAATTCTTTTTGAAGACAAATCAACCGTTACAAAAGCAGATAAAACCAGTTGGACTGCCACGGCCGATAGTGAAACGCCAGATGGATGGGAAAATACAGGAAAAGCTGCTGCGGTAATTGATGGCAATATTGCAACCTATTGGCATACAGATTATTCAGCGGCACCAGTTCCGTATCCGCATTGGGTGCAAATAGACATGAAAACAGCAAGAAATATTATTGCTGTAGATATTGCTAACCGGCAAAGAGCCGGAACCCCCAATACTAATGGTATGAAAAAATTTAAAATTGAAGGCAGTGCAGATGGAACCTCTTTTACAAAATTGGGAGAATTTGATTTTATCAGGACTAACGATTTTCAAAGTTTTGCAGTTTCATCGGTAAATGCTTACCGCTATTTAAAAATTACTGCTTTAGAGCCGCAGAACTTAACAACTACTGTAACATTCCTGGCAGAAATAGAGGTTTTTACAACTAAATAAATTTACAAGGTAAAACAAATATTCAATTGCGAGGCAACTAATTTGTTTATAAGGCGTATGCCAGCGAGTGGGCATTTTTATTTACGTGTTATCAAAAAAAAATATTATGCTAACAAATAAATTATTTTCAATTTCAGCAGCCATGTTTTTGTATTTATTTTCAATAACTGCTGCTTGTAAAAAGAATGAGACTGCTTCTTCAAGTCCGGAACCATTAGCTGTGCCAGTCACAAATATTGCAGTGCCATTAGGTGGTAATGCATACATCACACAATCGTTGAGTGGGTTTACCGAAAAAATTACGGAAAGTGGGTTAGAAAATTGGACTGACATCAACACTACTGCAACTGTTTATTTTAGATTGGCACAAACTGGCCTGTTGCATGTAGCCATTAAAGCTAAAGCAACTTCGGGTAACTGTGTTATAAAAGTATTGGTGAATGGTACTCCCTTTACGATAAACCTTAGTGGCAAAAGTTATAAAGAATATTTTGCCGGCACTGTAAGCATCAGTGCTGTTGGATATGTGAAAGTTGATTTACGGGGAGTGAGTAAAACAGGAGCGTATTTTGCCGAAGTTTCTGATATTATGATTGGCGGCGGAGCCGCCACCGCCAATGTAAATTTCGCCAATGATGCCGCAAATTATTATTGGTCAAGAAGAGGCCCATCCTGCCATTTAAGTTATACAATCCCCTCGGCCGATAAGGAATATTTTTATAGCGAATTAACGGTGCCTGCAGGAGAAGATAAAATTGGCTCTTACTTTATGGCCAATGGTTTTGGCGAAGGCTATTTTGGAATTCAGGTAAATTCCTCTTCAGAAAGAAGGGTATTGTTTTCTGTTTGGGATCCTGCTGCCGGCCAGGGCCTTACTGCATTGGTAAGAAAAGGAACAGATGTTACTGCCGGAAGATTTGGGGGCGAGGGAACAGGGGGCCAGAGCTATATAATTTTTAACTGGCTGCCAGCTACTACCTATAAATTTTTAACGCAGGCAAAACCTGATGCAGCAGGCAATACTGTTTATACATCCTGGTTTTTTGCACCCGAAGTTGGTAGTTGGAAATTGCTGGCCACATTTAGCAGGCCAAACACCAGTAAACATCTTACAAATTTTCATGGCTTCCTGGAAAACTTTCATGATTATAGAGGCTACCTTGGACGGAAAGCGCTCTGGACTAATCAATGGGTGAGAACAACAAACGGAACATGGACAGAAATAACCGAATTCAAGTTTACTGTTGATGCAACAGGTGCAAATAAACAGCGCTTAGATTTTGCAGGTGGAGTTGAAAACGGAAAATTCTTTTTGCAGAATGGCGGATTTTTTGCAAACTACACTGCTGCTAATACTTTATTTACAAAACCTGCTACGGGTATACCGCCATCATTAGATTTTATAGCCTTGCCATAACCAAATAAAAAAAATTAATAAAATGAATAGAAAACAATTTGTAAGAAATGCCGGGCTTGCTGCGGCGGCTGTCGCTCTGTTGCCCACTGGCAATTTATTTGCTGCAGGTAATAATGATAAAATAAAATTAGCAATAATTGGAGTTGGCATGCGTGGCCAAAATCACCTGGACCTGGTGTTGAGGCGTGACGATGTTGAATTAGTTGCTATCTGCGATGTAGACGATAGAATGCTTATAAAGGCTAAAGAAATGATTACGAAGAGCGGAAAAAAAATGCCGCAGATTTATACCGGCGATATTTATGCCTGGAAAAAAATGCTTGAAATAAAAGGTGGTATTAATGGTATCATCATTGCTACTCCATGGGAGTGGCATAAAGAAATGATTATTGGCTCCATTGAAGGAAATATAAAATATATAGGCAGCGAAGTTATGTTGGGTATTACACTGCAGGACCATTGGGATGTAGTAAAAGCTGCAGAGAAGTACAAGGCCCAAGTAATGATGCTGGAGAATGTATGTTACAGAAGGGATGTGATGGCAGTATTAAATATGGTAAGGCAAGGATTGTTTGGTGAAATGGTACACCTGCAGGGGGGGTATCAGCATGATTTGAGGGATGTAAAATTTAACGATGGATTGAAAGCATATGGCGGAGGATGTGAAATAGGGGATAAAGCGTGGAGCGAAGCCCGTTGGCGAACTCATCATTCCATTCATAGAAATGGCGATTTGTATCCCACACATGGCATCGGCCCCATTGCGCATTATATAAATATCAATAGGGGAAACCGGTTTATAAACCTGTCATCTTTTTCTTCTAAAGCAAGAGGCTTGCATGAGCATATTGTAAAAAAATGCGGCCCAGAGCATCCGAATGCGAAAATCAATTTCAAATTAGGTGATGTGGTCACCACTTCAATTGGGTGTGCAAATGGAGAAACAATTTTGCTGCAACATGATACCAATTTACCAAGACCGTATTCACTTGGCTTTAGAGTACAGGGCACCGAAGGTATGTGGATGGATGTGAACAAAGGGATTTATATTGAAGGTAAATCTCCTAAGCCTCATCAATGGGATGAAGCAAAAACATGGTTAGATAAATACGACCACCCATTATGGGCAAAATGGAGCAAAGAAGCCCAGGGCTCAGGCCATGGCGGCATGGATTTTTATGTGATACATTCTTTTATAGAATCAATAAAACGCAAAGCTCCAACACCCATGGATGTGTATGATGCAGCAGCCTGGAGTGCTATTACACCATTGAGCGAAATGTCAATAGAAAAAGGAAATGAGACAGTAGAGTTTCCTGATTTTACAGGCGGTCAATGGATGTACCGTAAACCAGTTTTTGCTTTGAATGATGCGTATTGAAAAATGTTATTGGTTTAATTATTAATGTTGGAGTATGATAAATTGGGTATTGCAGCAATACGGGATAAACCCTGAAACAGCAAAATTGAAAATATACGGTACTGGTTTAATTAATCGCACATGGAAACTAGTAACACCCGGTAAAGAATATATTCTTCAGCGGGTAAACAATTCAATTTTTGAAAACCCGGCAGATATATCCGGAAACATCAATCTTTTAACAGCACATCTTAAACTATATTTTCCCGGTTATTTATTTGTATCCCCATTGGTTTCAAACAATGGCAACGAAATCATTTATAAAAAAATGTATGGATATTTTCGCTTGTTCCCATTTATACCCGGAACACATTCAAAAGACGTGGCAGAAACACCTCAGCAAGCCTATGAGGCGGCTGTACAATTTGGAAGATTTACCAGCGTACTTTCCCATGTAGATGTTTCTAAACTTAAAATTACCATTCCGGAATTTCATAATTTGGCCTTGCGATATAAAATGTTTTTGCAATCATTAAATCTGGGAAATAAAAAGCGGGTTGCAGAAGCTGATGCCCTTGTAAAACTGGTAGTAAAATACCAACATATCGTAACAACATATAACCAAATCTCCAAAAATCCGCAATTCAGGCTTAGGGTTACACATCATGATACTAAAATCAGCAATGTGTTGTTTGATGGAGAAAATAATGGTATATGTGTTATTGATTTAGATACTGTAATGCCGGGATATTTTATAAGCGATGTAGGTGATATGATGCGTACTTACCTTTCGCCGGTAAACGAAGATGAAAAAAATTTTAATAAAATTGAAGTGAGAGAAGAATTTTATGAGGCTATTGTTCTCGGATATTTCAATGAAATGAAAGAGCAACTTACAGAAGTTGAAAAAGAGCACTTTTTTTTTGCGGGCATATTTATGATTTATATGCAGGCGGTGCGTTTTCTTACCGATTATTTTAATAATGATATTTATTACGGAGCTAAATATCCCCAGCATAATTGGGTGAGGGCAGCTAATCAAATAATATTACTCGAACGCTTGCTTGAGAAGGAACAAAAATTCATCAGTATTTTAAAAGTTAAAATTTAAATTAAAAATGGGTCTTTTGCTTTGGCTGTAAAACCTTTATGGTTATCTAAATGTTTTGGAAGCCTTGTTGTTATATTATCCCCTGTAAACCCCACGTAGTATTTATTTAAACTTTTTGAAAAAAGAATATAAGAAGTAAACATAAAAAAAGAGACTATCATCAGGATAATCTCTTGTGGTGACCGCTTTAGGTGACAAACCCTAAAACCTTCCCGACTTATAGTCGGGATGCTCTATTCAGTTGAGCTGCGTTCAATTAATTGTTTAATGCGAATATTATTTTTC
>JAYURK010000082.1:0-15946 GCA_043756235.1 Ferruginibacter sp.
CTCATCCGCCAGCTGGCGGATGAGTCACCCGGTAAAAATTGTTCTGAATGTAAGGTTTACCCTTGGCTGATGTATTTTTTTTGTGGGTGGCAAGCGATGCAACCAGTTGGTTTGCGTGGCTCCTTTCATTATTAACAAACTGCCGCTTTCTAATAGGAGAGAAACAGTTTCTTTGGTTTGCTTATGCTTGAAAGAAAACTTTCTTTCGGCGCCAAAACTTAATGAGGCAATGGGTGCTTCCTTTGCTAATGTTTTTTCATCGTCGCTGTGCCAGGCCATTCCTTCATCGCCATCGTGGTATAAATTTAATAAACAAGAATTATAAGTGGCCTCCGAAAATTTTTCTGCCAGCGCTTTCAGTACCAGTAATTCATCCGTCCACGGCAGTGCAAACTTGGTAGCATTGGAATAAGTGTAGGCATAATTACTATCACCATACCATGCGGCTTTACGTTTTGTTACAATGTGCTTATTAAAAATTTTAGCTTCATCATTTTTCCATGCAATAGTTTTTAGTAAATTTTTGTAAAACCATGCAGCCCTGCTATTTTCCATTATGGTACCGTAATAATTTACTATTCCATCAAAGGGCAACAAGTTAAGTGCAGGGTCGGCAGTGTTGGTAAATAAATTCATGGTAAAAAAATTATAACTTCTTTTATGCTGTAAAGGTAAAGCACCCTTTTACAGCACATTATAAAAATCAAATTTATAGATGAAAACGCAACTTCGATATTTTTGTTTATGGAGAAACCAGTATTAAATTTTACACTCTCGTTAGGCAGTACCAATCGCATAATATGCCTATCTTTAAACCTTATAAACCGTAACCTGATTTTTAAATTTTTATTAATACAATGAAATATTTTTGTTTTAGCCTTGCTTGCTGCTTTTTTACCACAACCCTTTTAGCACAAACGAAAATCAATCCTGCTGCAATAGATATTGTAAGGGATAGTTTTGGTGTGCCCCATATTTTTGCAAAAACAGACAGGGAAGTTGCTTACGGCCTGGCATGGGCGGAGGCTGAAGATGATTTTGCAAGTATGCAACAGGTAATGCTGCCCACAAAAAATTTGATGGGCCGTGTACTGGGCAAAAAAGGGGTTGCCGGAGATTATGCGTTTGCTTTATTTCGTTGCCGGGAAGTTACAGTGGAAAAATGGAATACCCTTACCCCCGCTTTTTTAAAATTGATTGATGGATATGTACAGGCAGTAAACCATTATGCGCTAACACATCCTAAAGAGCTGTTGCATAAAAATTTATTCCCCATAACGGCTAAAGATTATATCGCTTCATCAGTTTTAGCATTAACCATTTTTAATGGTGCCGATGGAGCCCTGCAACGAATTTTTAATAACACCGAATGGGAAGCGCCTGAATTAAATAAAAAAGGTAGTAACTCCGCAGCCATTCATAATAGTAAAACAACTACAGGGGAGGCTTTTTTATTAATTAACGCACACCAGCCTAACACGGGTCCGCAGGCTTTTTACGAAGCCCATATTTGCAGCGAAGAAGGCTTAAATGTTATGGGTGGATTACTGGCTGGCGGCCCCTGCATTTTGCATGGCGTAAATGAAAACCTCGGTTGGGCACACACGGTAAATTATTGCGACAGGTTGGATGAATACCAGTTAGAAATAAATCCTGAAAATAATTTGCAATATAAATTTAACGGGGAGTGGATTAACCTTGAAGTAAAAACAATTAAACTGCACATCAAAGGAATTCCGATAGCGGTTAAAAGAAAACTATACTGGAGCAAATACGGTGCTACCATGAAAAACAACCAGGGTTTTTTTTCTATTCGGCTTGGAGCAAATATGAAAATTGGGGCGCTGCAGCAATGGTACGAAATGAATAAGGCAAAAAACTATACGGAGTTTTATACAGCTTTAAGTAAACAGGAACTAAGCATGTTTAATATTATGTACGCCGATAAACATGATACCGTATTTTACATTAACAATGCTTTAATGCCATTAAGAGATGCCTCGCCGCAATACAGCTGGAAAAGAACTTTGCCCGGCAATACTTCTAAAACTTTATGGACAAATTTTAGAAACATAAAAGAACTGCCGCAATATATAAACCCTAAAAGTGGATTTTTATTTAACACCAACCATTCTTCTTTTTTTGCTACCGCTGCTTCCGATAATTTAAAACCTGCTGCATTTGCAAAACAGGATGGATGGGAACAATATCATTTAAACAGGAGTGTACGTTTTTTAGAATTGTTTCCGCAAAACGCAAAACTTGATTACGATAAATTTAAAGCGATAAAATTTGATAAGCAATTACCTTCTGTATTGCAATATCCTTATAAGCTTGACAGCATGTTTTTATTAAGTGAAACTGACTACCCTGAGTATGCAGCTGTAATAACTACTTTTAAAAACTGGGATAAAAGCGCCGCAGCAGAAAGTAAAGGCGCTGCAATTTTTTTATTAACCTACGAGCATCTTAAAAAAACATTAGCCGGGCAAGATGCCCGAAAAATTACGAAGGCTGAAGCGGTGGAAACTTTTAAATACGTAAACAATTATTTGCAATCCAATTTTGGCAAAACGGATATTGCTTTAGGCGATCTGCAAAAATTAGTTAGAGGTGATAAGGCATTTCCATTAGGCGGTTTTCCGGATGTTTTAAGTCCGCAATGGACAGCGCCATACAAAAATGGCCAACTAAAATCTATTGGTGGCGATGGACTAATTATGTTTGTACGTTTTGCAAAAGAAGGTTTACCAAAAATTGAAACCATTAACATGTATGGCGCCAGTGCAAGGCCGGGCAGTAAACATTTTAGCGATCAGGTGGAAATGTACTTACAACAAAAAACAAAGACGATGACACTGGATAAGGTGGAGGTTTATAAAAATGCGGAGAGGGTTTACCATCCCGAGTAGGGTCAGAAGCCTTGACCTACATTATTCGTCCATAAAAATGCAGTTTAAGCCACTTATACGTACGAATAAATGTAAATTCTACCACGTTCAGCCCTCAGCCATTCAAAAACATAATTCAGCTTAACAAACAATCCTGAAAATTGTTTTGACAAAAAATAATTTGCCAAACATTTTGACAATAATATTTTTGTCACTACATTTGACAAAAATATTATTGTCAAATGAAAAATAGTCTAGGGAATTCCGCCAGAGGAGAGGGCTTTTATCTCCGTCCCCGTGAGATTCGTAAAATTTACAGAGCAATTAGTGCAAACGCCAACATCTATTTGTCGGCACCGAGAAGGGTTGGCAAAACTTCTATTTTAAAGCATCTTGAAGAATATCCGGAAGAAGAATTTTACTTTGTTTATACTATTACAGAATCCGTCGACTCAAATAACGATTTCTTCAAAGTGATTTTTGAAGAATTAATAAAAAGTAAAGCTATTAATAGACTTTCCAAGGTTTCCAATTCCCTCAAAACCTTTCTGTCAGATATTTTACAAAAAGTAAAAAGCTTTCAGGGGGTTGAACTTAGGGAAGGCGAGGAACCAAACTATTACGAACTATTATTGCGTCTGATTGAAAATATGGAGAAAAAATATGGCAGGGTTGTAATAATGATTGATGAGTTTCCCCAAACCATACAAAATATTTTAGATTCAAAGGGAATAGATGAAGCCCGGAATTTTATACAGTTAAACAGAGAATTGAGGCATCAAAAAGAACTGGAAGATAAAGTTAGTTTTATTTGCACCGGATCCATTTCTCTCTTTCCAATGATAGAAAAAATAACATCACTTACAGCTGTTAATGATTTAAAAACTATAGAAGTTGAGCCATTAACAGCAGAAGAGGCTAAAGATTTTTTAATTAAGTTAATGAGCAATGAGGAGATAGAAATGGAGGAGGATTCTTTAAACTACGTTTTAGAAAAAATAAAATGGTTTACGCCCTTTCATTTACAATTGATTCAACAGGAAATTGTAGATGTGTATGAATCAAAAGGTGAAATAACCAACGGCACAATTGACACTGCATTTTTACAAATTATCCATATTAGAAATAAACCGCAGTTTGTTCCATACTTCGCCAGGCTAAACAGCATATTTAAAGGCACCGAATACAATTTTGTAATGGATGTACTGATGTTTACTGCTAAATATGACAGTATTGATGGAAATGATATTTACAACCTTGGTGTTAAGAATGGTAATGCTGATACAAAAGCCTGTATGGACATTTTAGAATCTGATGGCTATTTATTTGTTACAAAAAAAGTGTACCGCTACACTTCGCCCATTTTACAAATGTGGTGTAAAAAACATATTTGCAATGAGGACTGATAATAAATTATTTAACCCCGCCAGCCAGCCAAAAGAATTGCTGATTGAAAACTTTGTAGTACGCACAAAAGTTTTTGAAAAAATTTTTAAAGATATACAATCGGGTAAAATGAAATACCCTGAGCAACATTACCTGATACAGGGGTTAAGAGGCATGGGCAAAACCACCTTGCTGCTTCGCCTTAAGTATGAAGTTGAAAAAAGCGAAGCCTTAAATAACTGGCTTATTCCCGTTTTTTTCAATGAGGAATCTTATGACCTTAGTTCGCTTAGCAACCTATGGGAAAAGCTGTTAAAATATTTAGATGAATATTTTGAAACCGGAGGTAAGCTGTACGACACTACAGAAAAATTTATGGGTAGCAAAGATTATGAAAAACAATGTCTTGATTTTTTGCTGCAAACGCTTCATGAAAGAAAAAAGAAACTGCTTATTTTATTTGACAACTTTGGTGAGCTATTTTTAGATAACCTTTCCGAAAAAGAAACCCATAGGTTAAGGGAAGTATTAATGAATTGTAGCGACATACGTATTGTCGCTGCATCTGCTATTGTGCTGGAAGACCAGCATGATTACTCCAAACCTTTTTTTGAATTTTTTAAAATAATTTATTTAGATGGCCTCAATAAAGAGGAAACACTTGACCTTATTACCAAGCTACAGGAAAAAGAAACTGGTAAAAAAATAAATATAGAAAAAAATAAAGCCAAGATCGAAACGCTGGCATTGTTAACTGGTGGAGTTATAAGAACTATATTATTGTTGTACGAAGTATTATTGTCCGATGAAAATGGAACCGCTTTGAGAGATTTGGATATAATATTGGACCGGATAACACCTTTGTACAAACACCGTATGGAAGTATTATCTGTACAACAAAGAAAAATTGTAGATGTGGTTGCCAAAAGCTGGGATGCCACAAGTGTAAAGGAAATCGCTGGCAAAATAAGAGAGAATGGCAACCTGATGCAAGGTAAAGCCATATCCGCACAACTGGCACAGCTTGAAAAAAACAATGTAATTGAGAAAAAAGAAACAACTACTAAAAATAATTTTTACCAGCTAAAAGAGCGTTTTTTTAATATCTGGTACTTAATGCGCAATGGTAACCGCCATGATAAATGCCGTGTAATATGGCTTACAAAGTTTTTAGAAATGTGGTATAGTGATGAGCAAGAAGGAATGAAAGGCTTTATAAACACACATATTAATAGATTACAGAAAGGTAATTATTATCATGGGGCTGCATTGCTAATTGTAGAGGCAATTTTTAATTCTGAAAAAATTTCATTTTCTGAAAAAAAGAAGGTCTTAAAGGAAACTGAAAAGATTTTACCAAAAAATCTTTTAGCCCAGCTTCCAAAAATAGAGGAAAATTTATTAAGAGAACCACAAAATTTTATAAATCCTGAAGTATATAAAAAAATTCAGGCGTTAGCAAAAAATAAAGTTATAAATCAGGTAGATTTTATATTAGGTTCAGAATTGTTAATAACTAAACAATACGAAAAGGCTATTGTTTATTTTGAAAAGTTAAGGAAAGAAAGTGTTAATGATTTCATCTATTTTGAAGCTATAATACTAGAATCATTAAATAAAATTGAAGAGGCAATAAATTTATTTTTCAAGGACTTTGACAATAAAGATAGTTTTACTCAAAAGCTAAGTGCCTCTAAATTAGCAGCTCATTTTTTTCAAAAAAAAATGGAAAAAGAAAAAGCATTAAAAGCTGCATATGAAATGGAAAGAACTGGTAGTACTGAAAAAGTAGCTTTTACATTAATTTTATTATGGAATAATAAAATTGAAGATGCTTTTGAATATTCTTTAGAAATTTTAGAAAATAAAGAAAAACAATATCCCTTAATTTTCATTGATGGTATTCTGAGATTCTTTCTAATAAAAAAGCAATACCATTTAGTTCTAAATTTATTTAACGACCCTAAATACGAGCTAAAAGATAAATACAAACCGCTCTATTATGCTTTAATGCATTTTATGAAAGATGAATACCCCAATGAATATTTAAAAATGGGTAGTGAGTTAGAGCCAGCAGTAAAAGATATAATTGCTAACATAAATCAGTTGGCAATTGATTATGCATAATTAATACAAGACCTGCAAAATTATCTTGCAGGCTTTTCTTATCTCCACCTCACTAATCACCAGCGGCGGCACAATTCTTAAACAATTACTGGCAAATAAAAACCAATCGGTAAAAACGCCCTGTAAAATTAATTCGTCTATAATTTTTTTATTGGTTTCAAAATTTTCAAACTCTATGGCAATCATTAAGCCGCAACTGCGTATTTTAAAGCGTTTTGACGGCTTAAAGCCGTCAGACGCTTTGTTCAAACCATCTGACGCTTTAGTAAGTAACTTCACAAATAAATCTGATTTTTCTTTTACGCCTTCAATTAATTTCTCATCCAGTAATACTTTAAAAGCGGCCAAACCTGCAGCACAGCAAACCGGGTGGCCGCCAAAAGTATTAATATGCCCCAGTACAGGATTATGAGAAAGGGAATCCATTATTTTTTTATCGGCAATAAAAGCACCTAACGGCATACCCCCACCTAAAGCTTTACCCAATAATAAAATATCCGGCACTGCATCAAATTGCTCAAAAGCCCAAA
This sequence comes from Ferruginibacter sp., assembly GCA_043756235.1. Classification (GTDB taxonomy): domain Bacteria; phylum Bacteroidota; class Bacteroidia; order Chitinophagales; family Chitinophagaceae; genus Ferruginibacter. Next base: position 6,935 of record JAYURK010000082.1, read on the forward strand.
GCGTTCCGTTGCGGCCAAAGCCGCATTGTATTTCATCTAAAACTAAAAGTGTTCCTGTGGCTGTGCATTTTTCTCTAAGTGCTTTTAGCCAATTATTTTTAGGAACAATTACACCAGCTTCGGCTTGTACTGTTTCTGCAATTACGCAGGCAGTTTTTTCGGTAATGTTTTCTAAATCTTCAAATGAATTATAATGCAGTTGCATGGTATCGGGCAGTAATGGCCTGAAAGCATTGCGCCAGTACTCATCGCCCATTACACTTAAAGCGCCCTGTGTACTGCCATGGTAACTGTTTTTAAAAGAAATAATTTGTGTGCGGCCGCTAAAACGTTTGGCTAATTTCATGGCACCTTCTGTTGCCTCGCTGCCGCTTGCAGTAAAAAAAACTGAGTTTAAGGAAGCAGGTAAATGCTGTGTAAGCATTGTAGCGTATTTTACCTGCGGACTTTGCACCAGTTCGCCATACACCATGATGTGCAGGTAATCGTCTAATTGTTTTTTTATGGCTTTAATAACTTTGGGGTGGCGGTGGCCCACATTGCAAACACTGATGCCCCCAATAAGATCGATATATTTTTTTCCTTTTGCATCATATAATTTGCAGGCTTTAGCTTTTACGATTTCTAATGCCAATGGTGCTTCCGAAGTTTGGCCTACATGATTTAAAAAAAGCTGGCGGTTAGAGCCCCCTGCCCTCCGCCAGCTGGCGGAGGAACTCAGATTGTTACTATCTTCATTGTTCATATCGCCACAAATTTCGTGAAGATTGTTGAATATTTGTATAGTATCATTGTAATTGATAAAAGAAGATTTGAATTAAAGGTGCTGAACAAAGATATACAGTTGAAGAGTGCGACGCCAATGAAGTAAAATAGAATCAATAAAGCTGGGTTCAAAAAAATAAAAATTGCCAAAGGCAAATAAAAAACTTTAAAAAAATGAGTGAACAAGAAAAAGTTAACAACTTGAACAACTCCCCTTTTCCACAGGATGCTGTGCAAGGGGATGGGCGCAAGCCCCTCATCCTTCCAGTTAACGGAGTAATGCCCACCATGGGTAACAATTGTTTTGTAGCCCCCAATGCCACTATTGTTGGCGATGTGGTTATGGGTGATGAGTGCAGCGTTTGGTTTAATACCGTGCTGCGTGGCGATGTAAATTTTATCCGTTTGGGTAACAGGGTAAATGTGCAGGATGGCGCAGTTATTCACTGCACTTACCAAAAAACCGGCACTACCATTGGAAATAATGTTAGCATTGGACACAATGCAATTGTACATGGCTGCGTTATAGATGATAATGTGCTGGTAGGCATGGGTGCTATTGTGATGGATAATGCACATGTGGGCAGCAACAGCATTATTGCAGCCGGTTCGGTAGTATTGGAAAATACTGTTATAGAACCGGGAACTATTTATGCCGGCGTACCGGCAAAAAAAGTAAAAGACATTAGCCAGGAGTTGATAAGTGGAGAGATAAACCGGATAGCAGAAAATTATGTGATGTATAGTGGGTGGTTTGCCCCCTCCGCTCCCCTAAAAGGGAACTAAAGCGAAGATTGGAGCGAAATTTTACAAATAAAATACTGCCCATTCGAGTTCCTTCTCCTTTGGAGTTCCGATTTATCGGGAGTGATGAGTTTTTGGAAACGAACATTTGTACCTTGATTGAAGTTCAGTGGCGACGCTCCGTTCAACAGAGAATATCTATTTAACTTTTTGTAAAGCGTAGAAAATTTTATCTTTAAAATATGAAAAAAATAATTGTAGCGCTTTTTTGTATTTCATTTTTATTAAGCGGTTGCTTTATCACCAATATTTTTAGAAAGAAAGATAAATATGGTTGCCCCAGCGATGGCCGAAACGTGGGAGCAGAAAAAGTACTGGCAGGTGAAAAAGTGAAAAAAGCAAAATTTCGTGGCGGTTAAAAATACAGCAGCTTAGCAAAAACCGGTAATTAATTATTACCGTTTATTATAATCACTAATACCCTAATAAGAAAAATTAAATCAAACTCCATGTGTTACCAATTGAAAACCTTTAATGGCGCTACCGAAGCAGTTATAGATGACAACTGCGGCATCTCAAAATTTTATGCTATTGCATCTACGCTTGCAGATGAACTGCAGGTTAAATTTTTAAACCAGATAGACGATGCTGAATCTTTAGACTGGGATTTTAAATACAAAGACAATTTTTTAACCCTGCACTACAGCATTTTTAACGGTGTAAGTATTTTACCACAACATTTAAAGAGTGTAAAAAAAGACAGCAACGCTGTAATGGAAGTTGCAAACTTTTTAGAAAGAAGAGCGTATTGATCTATGATTTTAGATTTATTGAACAGTTATTACCATCATTATACTGTTGAATTATAAATCTAAAATTGGCAATCATAATGCTAAAATTTCTTATCGATGCTTTCTAAAATATTACAATAACTGATGTAGCGGTCCATGGCAATGGAATTATTTTCCACCGCCCTTTTTACCGCACAATCGGGTTCGTTGGTATGCATACAATTATTAAACTGGCAATCATTAATTAAGGCCCTCATCTCCGGAAAATAATGCGACAGTTCCTGTTTAGGAATATCAACCAGCCCCAGTTCTCTTATGCCGGGGGTATCAATAATTTTTCCCCCAAATGGCACACCTCCCTGTCCGGCAGGCAGGTCAAACATTTCGGCAAAAGTGGTAGTGTGTAAACCTTTACCACTCCAGCCACTAACGCCCTGCGTTTTTAATTGCATCTCCGGAAAAATTTTATTTAAAAAAGAAGACTTGCCCACACCACTGTGGCCGCTCAATAGTGTTACTTTATCTTTCAATAAATTTTTTACATCATCTACGCCTTCATTAGTTTCTACACTTATTTTTTTTACGGTGTAACCAATAGTTTCATAAATGTTTTTTAATGTTTCAAACTTTTCTGCTTCTTTAGTTTTATACAGATCGGCTTTATTAAAAACAATAACAGTGGGTATATGAAAACTTTCTGAAGAAATTAAAAACCTGTCGATAAAGCCCTGCGAAGTTTTGGGATCTTTTAATGTTGCAAATAAAAGCGACTGATTTAAATTAGATGCAATGATATGGTGCTGGTGTTTGTTGGCAGGCGATGTACGGGTGATATAATTTTTTCTGTCGTAAATTTTTGTGATGGTTACGCCACTCTCCAGTTCGTTTTCCATTTCCACTTCTACCGCATCGCCTACTGCAATGGGGTTAGTGCTGGTAAGCCCGTCAATTTTAAATTTGCCCAGCATACGGGCATTAAATTGTTTACCAGTAACATCTTTAACTACATACCAACTGCCGGTACTTTTATAAACGGTTGCTTTCATTACCGGCAAATTTCATTAATTAAAATGAATTATGCTAATTACTAACTCTAAAGCCAGATAAGATTTCTGTAAAAGCATTACCCCGCATTAGGCTGGTTGAGGCTTACGCCTTTTATGATGAAAAAATTATGGAAATTTTCTAAATACTGTAAATCGTAAAAAAACTTCTAATAAAAGCAATACCAATCCTGCAATTACAAAAGGGAAAAATTTTTCAGTAAACCTGGTAAGCGTGGCCATTTCTACTTTGGTTTTTTCTAATGCATCTATTTCGTTATAAATTCTACCAAGCCGATCGTTATCTTTTGCTCTAAAATATTTACCACCGGTTTCTGCGGCAATTTCTCTCAATAATTTTTCATCTATAGAAACCTTGGCGCTTTGCATTTGTACACCCAGTGGTGTATTTACAGGTTGGGGCGCATAGCCATCGGTACCCACACCAATAGTATACACTTTTATTCCAAATGCTTTGGCAATTTCTTTTGCAGTTTTAGGATCTATCAACCCGCCATTATTTTCTCCATCGGTTAATAAAATAATTACTTTACTTTTTGATTTGCTGGTTCTTAACCGGTCTACACTGGTGCCCAGTCCGCTGCCAATAGCGGTGCCATCTTCAAGTAAACCATTATGTATATTTTCGATTGCACTAAGTAAAACACCATGATCGGTGGTTATGGGGCACTGCGTAAAACTTTCGCCTGCAAAAATTACCACTCCAATTCTGTCGGTGGTTCTTCTGCTTACAAAATCTGCGGCAACTGCTTTGGATGCTTCCAGCCGGTTGGGTTGAAAATCCTGCGCTGTCATACTGCCGCTAACATCAAGGCAAAGCACAATATCAATGCCTTCCCCTTCGGCCTGCTGCATATTATTTTTTGTTTGCGGCCTTGCCAGTGCAATTATAAAACAACTTAATGCCAGCAATCTTATTATAAATGGTAAATGACGTAAACTTATTTTAGAAGAACTTAATCCTTTTGCACTGGCATCAGAAATTACTACACTGCCCTGCTGTTGATTATTTTTAAAACTATACCAAATAATAATTAACAACAACAAACCAAACAGTGCAAAAAACAAGGGTTGTGCAAAAGTAATATCGTTAAAATAATCCACTAGCAAAATGATAAAAAGGTTTAAGTGTTTTGAGGTTTGGGTTGATTAATAAAATTAATGGTGTCTTTTATTTTTACCATGCATTCTTCACTTTCTAATGCAGTGGGCAAAAATTTTGCAAATTTCACCGCATCGCTGCAGCGCAAAGTGGTGGCAGCATTTGCAATTTTATCGGCAGGCAAATTATTTACCGATAAATGTACCAGTACATCGCCTGTTGTTTTGTTCATAATGCTGGTGCGCTGCTTACGGCTGATATACCATTTGAATATTACACCCAGCTTTGCATGAAAATCTTTTATATCGGCAGGCTTTTGCAAATCCAGTGTTTTTAATTTTTGCAGCTCCTGCATGGCCTCATCATATGGCGACAGCTTGCTTGTAAATGCATTTACCGGTTCTTTCTTTTTATTTTTAAGATACCGCCATAATAAAATGGCCATTATTAATAACAATAAAATACCGCCTGCCACATAATACCAAAAATAATTTTTTATAGTTACCTCCATGATGGGTTTAATATCCCTTAGCTGGTTAGTACTGTCTGGTGGAGAGTAACCCACGTTAATGGCAAAAGAATCGCTGTATAATTTTGTTTTTATATTATTGTTTACCGGGTCTACTTCAATTATAAATGAAGGCGTGTTCCACCTGCCCGAATCAAAACTGGTGAAGGTGATAGTTTGCTCTATAATGGTATTATTATTTTCGGAAGAAGAATCTATGCTGCCTCTTTCCACCACTTCAAAATGCGCCACAGAATCGGCCACCCTAAACCAGTGTACCCTGTACATACCCGATGGAATGCTGGCTTTTACGGTGTATTTTATTTGCTCGCCAATTAAAATACTGTTTTTATCAATATCCGTTTTTACTGAAGGCGTTTGGGAAAACGCAAAAGGAAAAATAGAAATAAAAAAAATACTTAACAAAGTTCTGTATGTGCTGCGTCTGTAATTCATTCCGGCCTAAGTTCTCCGCCAACAGGCGGAGACGTGGGGTTTTAGTTTCGTTTAATAAAAAACTGCTGTAATATTTTTACATAATCATCATCGGTACGCACATGCAACAGCTCGGCGCCTGCCTTTTTAAAATAATTTTTACAAATTTCGCTCTGCTGCATAAAATGCTGCTGGTAATTATAGCGCACCAATGCATTGCCGCTGTCGATCCATTTGCTTTTTTCAGTTTCTGCATCCTGCACCTGTATTAAACCGGCATCGGGCAGCTGCATATCCATTTTATCGTACACCCTTATGCCAATTACATCGTGTTTATTACCAATTACCTTAAGATCGTTCTCGTAACCAGTATCTAAAAAATCGCTTAATAAAAAAGCAATACTTTTTTGCTTTACCGATGTGGTAAAATATTTTATCGCCTCATCCAGGTTAGTACCTTTTTTTGTGGCTTCTACGGTTAATAATTCTCTTACAATATATAAAGCATGCTGCCGGCCTTTTTTAGGCGGAATGTATTTATCAATTTTATCACTAAAAAAAATAACGCCTACTTTATCATTATTGCTTACCGCACTAAACGTTAGCACTGCCGCCATTTCTACTATCAATTCTTTTTTTTGCCGTGTTACGGTACCAAAAAAATTACTGGCGCTGGTATCTATCAACAGCATTACGGTTAACTCCCGTTCTTCTTCAAAAACTTTTGAATAAGTGTGCCCAAACCTGGCACTCACATTCCAGTCTATAAAACGCACATCATCACCGGCATAATATTCTCTTACTTCTCTAAAGCTCATTCCCTTTCCTTTAAAAGCAGAATGATACTCCCCCGTAAATAAATGCGTAGTTATTTTTTTGCTTTTAATTTCTAATTCTCTAACCTTACGCAAAATTTCTTCTGTAGTCATAGCGCCACCAATCCCTTTAAACGGACTTTGGTCGGTATCAGTTTTTATATCTTTTTTATTTTTAAACAAGCGAAATATTAAAAGTTGCTCAAATCATTTTACTCTTTGCAAGTCCCCTTTAGGGGATTTAGGGGTTTCTACGGCACATTCACCACCCTCAATATCTCATCAATAATCTGCTCTACATTTACATTTTCTGCTTCGGCTTCGTAGGTTAACCCAATTCTGTGGCGCAATACATCTTTGCAAATACTCCGCACATCTTCAGGAATTACATAACCACGTTTATTTAAAAATGCATAAGCTTTTGAAGCCAGTGCTAAATTAATACTTGCTCTCGGGCTTCCGCCAAAACCGATTAGTGGTTTTAGTTTTGGTAAATTATATTTATCAGGAAACCGGGTAGCAAAAACAATATCTAAAATATAATTTTCTACTTTTTCATCTAAGTAAACCTGCCGCACCAATTCTTTTGCTGTTAATATTTCGCTGGTAGAAGCTACAGGATTAATTGGCGGAAAACTTAATCCCAATGTATTCTGGCGAATGATCATTTGTTCTTCTGGTTTTGTGGGATAACCAACAATTACTTTAAGCATAAACCTGTCCACCTGCGCTTCCGGTAAAGGATATGTTCCTTCCTGTTCAATAGGATTTTGTGTGGCCAAAACTAAAAATGGCTCAGTTAATTTATAAGTAGTATCGCCAATGGTTACCTGCCGTTCCTGCATGGCTTCCAGTAAAGCACTTTGTACTTTTGCCGGCGCCCTGTTAATTTCATCTGCTAATATAAAATTAGAAAAGATGGGTCCTTTACGCACCATGAATTCATTTTTTGCCTGGTTGTAAATCATGGTACCAACCACATCGGCAGGCAACAGATCCGGCGTAAACTGTATACGGCTAAAAGCAGCATGCACCGTTTGCGCAAGCGATTTTATGGCAAGCGTTTTTGCCAGGCCGGGTACGCCTTCCAGCAATACATGGCCGTTACTTAAAAGGCCAATCAGCAGGCGTTCAATCATGCCCTGCTGGCCAACAATTACTTTACTTAATTCGTCATTAATTCTGGTAACAAATCCCGCTGCATGATTTATTTTTTCATTCAGCAAACGGATATCTTCTGCGGTTTGTAACATATGTTCTTTTTTTGGGAGCCGGGCCATATCGCATTTTTCAACTTCATTGGCGTCGCACTCTTGTACAATATTTCTTTATTGAGCTTTAATCAGTTTTTATTTATTATGTTTTGCAAAGCTCCTTTATTATTTATAGCACTTTACAAACCTTATATTTTACAATCTATACAACTTCCGGTTATTATCGGTACTTCTGCAAAACCAAAATAAATAACAATTATCTTTTTTTCGCTACAATCTTCTCCATTTCTCTTCCCCTTCGGGGAAGGATAGGATGGGGCTGACAGGGGCACAATTTACGTACTCTCCCCATAACAAAAATTTTGCCATCTTGATAAGCGGGGCAAAAATCTGTTAAAATCCAATTATCTTTAAGAAAATTTTTTTGTATGGTAGATCAGCAATTAATTACTACTTCAAATCTATTGGAAGGTTACCGCATTACCAAACATTTAGGCATAGTACGTGGCATTACCGTACGTAGCCGCAGCCTGCTGGGTAATATTGCCGGTGGCTTTCAAACTTTATTGGGCGGCAAAATTTCTATTTATGTTGAATTGTGTGAAAAAACAAGGGAAGAAGCTTTTCAATTAATGCTGCAGCATGCTAACGAACGTGGCGCAAACGCTATTATCAATATGCGCTACGATGCCAATGAAGTAATGACTGGTGTTACCGAAGTGCTGGCTTATGGTACAGCGGTAGTGGTGGAGAAGGTGTAAATCAATTAGTGATATAAATATTATTGGCCCCTCCATCATTAAAAGTAAAAAGTTGATTATTTTTTTTGCAGGAAATAACAGGATTTAAACAGCCGCATCCAACTTTACTAAAAAAACCTGAGTTACATTTAGCAGTTGTTTTTGGGGCATTAATTTCTGAAATATTTATTATTTTATTTTTTGCAGGGATATAAATCTGCCAATCAAATCCACTTTCTATTTTCAGTCTTTCGCTAAAGAGTTGAACAACAGTTGTATCATTATTTGTAATATAATAACCTGAATGACCAAATTCAACTGTTATAGAATCTGCCGGATTTATAAAATTGGAATTTATTGCATACTTACGAATTACAATAGTATCAATATCAGAAGGCAGAAATTTAAGAAATACAGGTGTGATTGACTTGTCTTCGCAATTAATTTCTTTACCACAGGAAATTACTGCAAGAACTACAATGGCTAAAATAAAAAATTTAATTGCCTTCATATCTAAAAAGAGGCTTGAGTAGGTGTTATTGCTGCTTTACCTAAAATATTTTTTTAAACATAATTACAAAGATGTTGACAAGAACAAATTCTGCCATTCACTTTTTCACTTTCCAGGGAGGGTCAATCCTGTTTTCTCCTGCATAATATAAAATCAGTTGATTGTTCTACAAATTTGCAATTGAATTGCATATTTGTAGAACTCTAACTTAAATATTTCCCCACAATCGGCACCCGCCTTCCCACACCAAATGCCTTAGGCGAAATTCGAATGATAGGGCAAAACTGGTTGCGTTTATATTCATTAATATTTACCATTTTTAA
>JAYURK010000083.1:0-47811 GCA_043756235.1 Ferruginibacter sp.
CCGCTAAAAGTCCAGCTGGCTGTACCACCTGGCACATTGGTAAATGTTGCCCCGAGGCTAAGACCTGCACTGAGGTCGGCAGCGGCAACACCTGTTGCTGTACCAGTAGCACCATGAGGTGCTGCATCATACACACCGGTATAACCATTAACAGTAACTGTTGCAGTGGCTTTGCTGATATTTGCTGTACTGGTTGCAACAGAAGAAAGGCTGTAATTGCCTGCTTGGGCGCCTGTAATTGTCGCTCCAGTAAGTGTAACTGTTTTTCCATTAGCTGCATTGGCATCTGAGAAAGTAGCGATACCTCCCGTCAAACTTATCACATCGGGCGAAATCACTCCCGATAAAGTTCTGGTTAACACACTTGCTGTATTGTTACCATCGTATACTTTATTATCTGTTGTAAAATTTCCTGTTATTGTTTTTGCAGTAACTGTTAAAGTTGCATTGCCATCACTTGTTGCATTACCGCAACTGTTAGTAACTACACAACGGTACTTTCGGCCACTCATTGCAACACCAGGGATTGTTAATGATAATGTACTTGTGGTTACACCTGAATATACTCCAGCGTTTGAAATTGCATTCCACGAAGAAATAAATTCCTGCCACTGATAAGAAAGGACAGGGGTTCCACTTGCAGCTATACTGAAACTGCTATTGTTGCCATAAGTAATCGAGGAATTTGAAGGTTGCGTCACAATTGAAGGAGCTGTACAAGCAGCTGTTATATTCACAGTGGGTTGAGTGCCAGTTAAAACTCCGGCATTTCCATAATTATTGCTTTTGTATGCTACTGTAGTCCAGGTTTTTAAACCCAAAGCGGTTGCTGTGGATTGAAAAACGATTTGAACACTCCCACCGGGAAGAATATCATTTCCACTGCCACCAGATCTACTAAATCTCATAAATCCTAAGGGTGGGGAAGCGTCAACATTCCATGTTCCAGCATTGGGAGGTGTAACACTGATATTAACTGGCGTGCCGCCGCCAGCAGGAATTGCGATACTTACTGAACCAATATTTTGACCCGAAATGGGAAGATTGGTTACAATTATGGTATATGTAGTTAAGATTCCTGACGATGCAGAAGTTGGAGAAATGGTTGCGCTGTAATCAGGTGTGGGTCCATCTGTAAATAAGGCTTCTGCATGCCTTACTGGTAAGGCAGGGTCTTGCCCGTCTGCAGTGGCACGCAATAAAGCCCCCAAGCAATCATCTTCGCATACATGCCAGGTTGTTATAAATCCGCCGAGTGAGTCTGCTGTTACATACCATGGGTCATGATCTAAGCCTGTAGCTGGTGTTCCATCTGCATGCAACACCTGCATTTTTACATTTTCCAAAGGCAAAAATCCTGTACCGGTTAAAATGCAGGTTGAGCCCGGGGCATAGTCTTCCTGATCGGATGTGAGTGTTTGAGCGCTTACATCTACTGCTGATAGATGCAATAAAAAGACAAGTATTAAAAGGCTTATTTTTGAGAAAAAGGCAAACGGTTTACCTTTTAAGAAAGGTTGAAGTATAATCATAAAAAGGGTTTTATTATAAAAAATGCTGGTAATAAAAAATTCAGAAATCCTACTTATGGTTTTAAAAACACGGTGATGTTTTTTAAAATATATTTAGAATACACGGTAATCAGTAATGTCTGGGTATAATCAGAAAATTTTCAAAAAAGGAGGGTATGAAAAAAATAATTTGTTAATTTTTGTTTTTAAGGCTTTAGAAAGAATAGATTTTAAGGTTCTTATAAGGAATGGATAATAAAGAGAGGAGATTAACGAATTTTAAAAAGTAATGTAATAAAACGATAGTTCTTAAATTAAAAAAGATTTGAATACTAAAATAATCATTATTTTAGTATTTCCAAATTAATTTTTTAAATAAAATTTGTTTTGTCCCGAAAAGGCCATCAAGAACATCTTTTTTTTTACTTCAAGCAATAGCAATAAAATAAACTGGATTAGATATGCCAGCCCTATTTTATTATTCAGGCATAGTTTAAGTTTTAAAAAAGACGGCAAAAAAGTACCTGCTAACTAACATTTGTATCAATAATTAACAGTTGGAAATACCATAATGATGAAGATAGACCTCAATAATTTGCGAGTACGCTTTGCTGTGTGCTGTTAGTCTGCTTTGCATGCCCTGTACATATCACAGCCACTGCGTGGGTTAAGTGCTATAATTTCGGCGAAGATTATCAGGTACCAAAAAAAATCTATACTACAGTTTCTGTCTTCACCAACTATTTTGTAATTGCTGATATTTGCTTTTCTGCCACTATTATATCTTTCCTTTTCGCATTTCCTTTACTGCATAATCGCAGGCCCTTGCAGTAAGCGCCATATAAGTTAACGAAGGATTTTGGCAGGCACTTGATGCCATGCAGGAGCCATCGGTAATAAATACATTGGGTACTTCATGCATTTGGTTAAACTTATTAAGTACAGAGGTCTTAGCATCACGGCCCATTCGGGCAGTACCCATTTCGTGGTTGGCATTACCGGGAAATGATATTGCTGCTCTTACCGAAATATCTTTAAGGCCTGCTGCCTGCAGCATTTGCTTGCCGGTGTTTACCATATCTGCATGCATGGCTTTTTCGTTTTCTTTAAACTCGCAATCAATTTTAATAATGGGGCGGCCCCAGTCATCTTTTTTATTGTGGTTTAAAGTAATTCTGTTATCGCCATAAGGCAGGCACTCGCCAAATGCATACAAATTTACCTGCCATGGCCCTGGCTCTGATAAAGCATCCTTTAATTCCGCTCCAATAACGGCAGCGCCTGCCTGCCGCGGCCGGGATGCACTGGCACCAAAAAAATAACCACGGATATAACCTGTTGTGGTATCCTGAATATTTTGAAAGCGGGGAATAAATAATGCTGTTGGCCTGCGGCCTAAATAATAACTGTCTTCAAAGCCCTCTACCCGGCCCGTAATGGAAATTCCTTTGTGATGATCCATCAGGTTGCGGCCCACCTGGTTGCTGCCATTACCCAGCCCATTGGGAAAACGTGTGGAAACAGAGTTGAGCAAAATAAATGTGGTGGCTACTGTAGAAGCATTTAAAAAAATAAGCCGGGCATAAAATGCCTCTGTTTTTTTAGTTTGTGTATCAATAATTTCTACTCCTGTTGCTTTTTGTTTGTGCTCATCATAAATTACTTTATTTACAAGAGCATGCGGCCTTACGGTTAAATTACCTGTGGCATAAGCAGCAGGCATGGTACTGGCATTGGTACTAAAGTAAGCGCCAAACGGGCAACCACGGTGACAAAGATCTCTGGCCTGGCACTGGCCCCGGCCTTTAACCGGCTGCGTTAGGTTTGCCGTACGCCCCATAATTACTTTTCTGTTGGGGTAAATATTTTCTATCTTTTCTTTAAAATGTTTTTCTACCACATTCATTTCAAAGGGTGGTTGAAATTGTCCGTCGGGTAAATGTGGTATACCATCCCTGTTACCACTTACGCCAATAAAAGATTCTACATAATCGTACCAGGGCGCTATATCTTTATACCGTATCGGCCAGTCTGCACCGTTACCATCTTTTAGATTGGCTTCAAAATCTAAATCGCTCCAGCGGTAGCTGGCCCTTGCCCATAACAAAGAACGACCGCCAACAACATCGCCCCTTATCCAGTCGAAGCGTTTTGTTTCTTCATACGGGTTTTCCTGGTCGTTAATGTAAAAATGTTTATTGTCTTCACGGTAAGAGTAATGACGGCTTTGAACAAAACTTCTTTTTTTATCTTCAGTTGATAAACTCAGGTGGTGGGGAAATTCCCATGGGTTTTTATTAGCTGTAGGATAATCGGGATGCTGCACATTGCCACCACGTTCCAGCAGCAAAACTTTCAATCCTTTTTCGCACAATTCTTTGGCGGCCCATCCGCCGCTTATGCCCGAGCCTACAATTATGGCATCGTAAGTATTTTGTGGTGTTGCTTTGTTGACTATGTGGAGCGAATCGTTGGGCATACTTTTAAAATTGTTTAGTAAATATACAATGTGTTTTAATAGTAAAAATTACGCTCTGCTATATTTCTTAAATTACATGACTGGTTACTTTATTCTCAATTAAAACGGATTTTTTTCGTTGCCAGAATTTTCCCCAATATCTTTGCACTTCATTTTTATTCCCCAATCAATTTATGTACAACCTCTCTTTAAAAACCATAACACTCGCTGTTGTATTATTAGCCTCAACATTTACTGTAACCGCACAAAAAGTACAGGAACCAAAACCATGGTCAGCAGAATGGGCAAAGCCTTATCAGCCTTTTCGCATTGCAGGCAACTTGTATTATGTGGGCACGTACGATTTAGCCTGTTACCTGATTACCACTCCCGGGGGAAATATTTTAATCAACACCGGACTTGCTTCTTCTGCAGCGCAGATAAAGAAAAACATAAAAGCACTGGGCTTTAAATTTTCCGACATCAAAATATTATTAAATACACAGGCGCATTACGACCATATGGGTGCAATGGCTTTTATTAAAAATAAAACCGGTGCACAGTTGATGATAAATGAAAAAGATGTTGAGGTTGTAAAAGATGGAGGCAGCAGTGATTATGCATTGGGTGGTAAGGGCGGCACTTTTAAACCCGTAACTCCCGATCGTTTATTGCAGGATGGCGATACTATTTCGTTGGGCAATATGCAACTGGTAATGCTGCATCATCCCGGCCACACTAAAGGATCCAGCAGTTTTTTATTTACAGTTACTGATGAACAGAAATTGTACAAAGTGCTTATTGCAAACATGCCTACCATTGTTACCGATAGCTCATTCGCTAACATAAAATCTTATCCCGAAATAGCTGCTGATTATGCTTACACTTTAAAGGCTATGAAAAATATTTCTTTTGATATTTGGGTGGCTTCTCATGCCAGCCAGTTTAACCTGCACCGCAAACATAAACCCGGCAATGTTTATAACCCTGCTGCTTTTATTGACCAGGCAGGTTATGATGCTGAAATTAAAAATTTGCAAAAGGATTTTGATGAGAAGAAATAAATAATTAATAATGAATAATTTTTTGTTTGCGGCTATCTCATTAGGATTTATAAAATTTTGTGAATACGCCAATAGCTTTTTATTTTTCTTAGGATGGAGTGGGGGATTACTAAGGATGGTAAGTAAGACAAAAATAAAATTAGTTAACTGTGGGCCTTTTTCAGATGCCAATGTTTTTTGAGCAATGGTTGATCATCATTTTATTTTCCATAGTTCTTTTGTTGCTGCAGGATAATAAGTTTTGTAAAATTCGGTGCCCACGTTCGATTCAATTAAAAGTGCAGGTAATTTTTTTTGCGTATCATTTTGTTTGAACATTTTTAAACGGACTGGAGCTTTTGCCCGGTCAAAATATATTTCCAATACATCACCATCAACCCGCCAAAAGTTTTTATTATTGGGTACAGGCGGAACAGCAGTACCTGAAAAGTGCTGGTAATAATCATAAGTTCCATTTGCCCTGAAAATAAAATACCCGTTAAAGTTCAGGCCATCATCACGGTATTTCCATGTGCCCACTATTGAAGGGTCTACTGCTCCCTTCATTGCTACAGGTGGCGATAGTATGGCAGTTAATGAATCGGTTTTTGTTGCCGGCCTGGTAGTAAGTTTGGTAGTGGCTTTTGTTGTTTTTATCAGCTTACATTTATCGTCAAAATAATACCATTCATCATTAAGCCTCGCAATAAATTTATTGGGTTCATCATAATTGTTAACATTTGAAAAACTTTCGTATTGATAAGGTATTACCGCTTTTCCTGTTTTATCAATTACCCCCCATTTGCCAAGTAGTTTTACCATGGCAAGTCCATCATTAAAACCATTATGATTGTCGAATTCAAAATCAAAATCTCCAATTTCATCATAAATAAAAGGAATTACTTCTTTGCCTGCTGAATCCAAAAAGCCCCATTTACCGTTCAGTTTTGTTTCCCAAAAATTTTCGCTTACCTTACCAATCTCATCATATTTTAATGCAGTTATTGCTTTACATTTACTGTCTATCAGCCCCCATTTATTATTTAATTTTACAGCTGTTCTGTTTCCAAAAATATTAATACCAATCATCTGGTATGTCACGGGCATAACTTCTTTGCCGTTTGTATCCAAAACGCCATATTTACTATCGAGCTTTACACGAAAGAGCTGGCCGTATACCAAATCTTTTATCTCATCATATTTTACCGGTACAATCTCTTTTCCGGTTTCATTTACGTAACCCCATTTAGTGCCGCTTTGTACCAGGGCCATGCTATTTCTAAAAAAATAAAAAGGGGAGTTATATTTTGCTTCCAGAATTTCTTTTCCGGTTTTATCTACCATGCCATATTTGCCGCCCCGTTTTACCTCTGCTGCTGCTCCAGTAAAATTTTTCACAGTATCGTAAATAGCAGGCACCATTTCTTTACCACTCTTATCTACAAAACCCCAATTGCCATTGGTGTTTTTTACAGCCGCCATGCCCTCTTTATAATCTCTTGCATCTGCATATACCGGCGCTACAATTTCTTTTCCGGTTTTATCAATAAAGCCCCATTTTTTATCAACCATCACCTTTGCAAAACCCTCCATAAAAGTGTAGATGGTATTGTATTTTATTGCTGCTATCACTTTCCCGGTTTTATCAATGTATCCATAGTTGCTATCCAGCCTTACCCACGCCATACCTTCTTTAAAATTTCCAGCTTCTTCATATTTTATTTCAGCAATTTCATTTCCTGCTTTATCAATAAAGCCCCATTTATCATTATGCTTAACCCTTAACATGCCATCGGCAATATTATCAACCGATTGATATTTAAATGGAATAATTTCTTTACCTGTTCTATCAATAAAACCATATTTATTATGGAGTGCCGCCCAGGCGAGGCCTGCTTTAAAATTTCCTGTTAGCTGGTATTTAAAAGGAATAATTTCTTTGCCTGTTTTATCAATGAAACCCCAGTTACTATCCAGTTTTACCCTTATCAAACCTTCGCTGGCGGTATCTTCATCCAGGTATTTAAACGGGATAATTGTTTTTCCTGTTTTATCTATGTAACCCCATTTATCATTCAGTTTCGCTCTGGCTATGCCGTCATAAAACCTGTCGGCGTTTTGGTAAGTAAAGGGAATTATTTGTTTACCGGTTTTATTAATGAACCCCCATTTATTATCCATTTGCACCCTTGCCATATTTTCTTTAAAATGATCGCCACCCTGGTATTGTATTGGAATAACCAATTTGCCGGTGGTATCGATGTATCCAATTTTTTTATTGATAACCACAGCGGCCATTCCATCACTAAAATCATAGGCAACATCATAGGTGGCTTCAATAATAGTTTTGTTTACCTGGTTTTTGTAACCGTATTTACCTGTTGTACTACGATACGTTTTCAAAACATTTTCTTGCGCACTTATAAAATTGGGTAATAAAAAAACAAAGAGGAGCTGCGGCAGATAACAACCGGGGAGTTTTATAAACATCAACAAATGCGAAAAAACTTTTTGTTTCATTACTGAAAATGTATTTAAAGCAATGATTGTAAAAGGAGGGGACGGGCCGAGGTTTTTATAAGGTATATAAATTTAAAGCTTATTGCAGATAATTAAAAACTTTTCACTGTAAAATTTTATGCTGGGAGAATTTTTTTTGAGTACACCTAAAGCTGGTACGGACGGTTAAAAAAAAACCGCAACCGTTATCTACAGCTGCGGTGAAAAAAATATAAAAACTAAAAATTTATTTCATCTGCGCCATCATTGCCTGGCCTTCTTCGTAAGTAGGACCATACAAACCCGGAACTGTATTGCCACTCGCTCTTAAGTGTGCCACCAGTTCTCCACGGTGATGATACAAATGATTAAATAAAAAACCACGTGCCACCACTACTTTAGGCATTGGCGGCATTAAGTCGTGCCCGCCCATTTGCATGCGCCAAACATTCATAAAAGCAGCTTCATCAGCTTGCTCTAAAACCTTTCTGGCGGCTGCAACATTTTCTTCAAACTTGGCTACAATGTTAGCCGCTTTGCTCACATCGCCTTTATCGTATTTGTAAGTGCCCATATCAAAAACATCCTGGTTAAAAGTAGCATCAAACCAGTTGTATACTTCTGCAATATGCGAAGCCAACTGTGCTACCGACCATAGATGCGGTTGTGGTTTATAACCCAATGCGCTATCCGGAATGGCATTAAGTAATTTGCGGGTGTTTTCAGCTTCATGCTCAAATTCACCCAATAGTGCTTGCTTTATCATGATAATTTATTTTAGGTATTAAATGTACTGTTTTTGGGGGAGCTTACAAAGGCTTGGGGGTTTGGAGGGTTGGTTTGTTTAGTTTTTCTTACTAAAAGTTTTGAATACAAAATAGAGTAAGCCAAGAAATGATAACCAACCAAATAAGTCGCCGATAATTGGATACACAGTAAACCATTTTTTATTTGGAACCTGTCCAACCGTAACCCAGGAAGTATTTTTAAAATGGTCCATTTGTGAAATTGTTTTGCCTCTTGGGTCTGTCATTATTGAAAGTCCATTTCTTGTTTGCCTAATTACTGAACAGCCATTTTCAATTCCTCTAAATATTGTTACTAAGGAATGTGCCGGTGTAATTTCCTCCCAATCTGAAGCTGGCACAAATAAAATGTCGGATTGTAAGTTGCCAACTTGTTTTACAATTGTGGGGAAGTCTCCGTCCCAACAAATTATAGCTGATAATTTTCCAAATTCGGTGTTAACTGCTTTTATAATTTTATCTCCCTGTACAGTGCCTTCCATAAAATTTCCGCCATACTTGAAATGTGTTAACACCAAATCGCCATCAGGAGAAACTAAAAGTATTTTATTTTCAGGTTTTAAATCTGATATTGAATTTGTTTTTACCAATTCTTTCGTAGCATCTGGGGTATATTCAAGAGGTGAATTCGGTGCAATTGTGTAAGGGTTCGTTATTAAATAAATTTTTTGCTTTCTTGCTAAATCTTTAAACACATAAATTAAACTGTCCTCGTCCCGTTTAAAAAATTTAGAAGAAATTTCGGACCATACTACAATTTTTGCCCCAGCATTTGATTGTCTTATAGTTTCATGTATTAACAGATTAATGATACTATCACTAATAATTTTGAAATTTAAAGTATCTTTTTTTTCAAGGTATTCATTCATTTTTTCTCCATCAACTCTCTTGTCCTGGCAATGAATTCCTGCAATTTTTACGGTGCTGTTAGCTAAAGGTAGATTCAATCTTATACTTCCATAAACAAGAATTAAAATGAATATTGATACATAGATTGTAATACCTGGTTTTATTTTTTCTTTATCATGGTAATTTTCTAAAATCCAATAGATAACCGAACCAAACCAAGTTATCATAAATGTCAAACCCCACATGCCTGTAATTGAGGCAAGTTGTGAAAATGCCAAAAAGTCAAACTGAGAATATCCTAAGATTCCAAGAGTGCCAAAAGGATTGAAAAGATTTAGTAAAAAGT
Source organism: Ferruginibacter sp. (assembly GCA_043756235.1). GTDB lineage: Bacteria > Bacteroidota > Bacteroidia > Chitinophagales > Chitinophagaceae > Ferruginibacter. The sequence goes on from JAYURK010000083.1 coordinate 9,513, forward strand.
CAAACGAGGTGTAGAGGAGTGGAAATATAAGTGTCGCAGCGAACCCTTTGTTTTTTGAATATAGTAATTTGTCAAAAAAAAACAAAAGTCCCATCGGTAAACCAAGTATAAAAGGAAGAAAAAAAAGAATACTTGCAGTGTTGTCTGAGGTAAATTTCCAAAATGAAAACTGGCAAGAAACTCCAACTAGCAGTGGAATAATCAAATAAGAATAGTATTTTTTTTCTGGTCTGGAAACATGTAAAAAGAAAATAGGGAAAAGCCATGCTGCCAATGCAAAACTATATCTTCCGTTGCTAAAATAAATAAAGAATGATCCGAGTAAAAGAAGAACTATATTTTTTATCGACTTGTTATTCATTTATTAAATATAGTCTAAATAATTTCTTTTCAAAGTAGCAGGTTGGCCATATGCCAGAGCAGACAATGCTATATTTTTTATTTTCTCTAGCTGAATAAATATGTATCGTAACAGTACGACCAAGGCAAATGGGTTCACTTTGGTTTGGGGCAACACGCAACATGGCGAAGAATTAAATTCCCGATTTTAAAAAACTTTTTTAGTGATTACTTCATTATTAAATGGTTGGTTATACACCCGCTTACCGGTGCTTTTATAAATCGCATTGGCCACAGCACCAAATACAGGCGGAAAAGGCGGCTCACCAAGACCGGTAGGGTCAAGTTCATTTTCTACAAAATGAACTTCTATTTTCTTTGGAGCTTCCTTCATGCGTATAATGCGGTATTGATTTAAATTATTCTGCTGGGCCACGCCATCTTTATGGGTTAATCCTCCATAAAGTGCATTTCCAATTCCATCTACAACGGCGCCCTGTACCATATTGGCAGCGGCATCAGGATTAATAACAATGCCGCAATCCATTGCACTTATAACCCTTTCAACATATGGCTGACCGTCTCTTTTTACCATATCTACCACATGTGCTGCATAAGAATTATGACAGAAATAAGCTGCCACACCACGACTGTATTTTTTATTCTCCGGTTTATTCCAGCCTGATTTTTCTTTCACTAATTTTAAAACACCGGCGTACCTGTCTGCATCGTATTCATTATTTTTTCCCACAGGATTTTCTTTGGCTCTTTTCAACAATTCAAGGCGGAAATCTATAGGGTCTTTACCCATTACTTCTGCCAGTTCATCCAGAAAAGATTGTTCAGCCGCTGCATTAAAATTAGATCGTGGTGCCCTCCATGCACCAATGGTAATGTTGGAAGGTATTTCCCAGCCCTCTGCCAAATAATTATCAATAGCACCTGCAGGAAACCGGTTTGCATGAATGGGTTGTTCGGGTATACCGCCGCCGGTTACATGAAATGCAATTAAATTTTTATTGGCATCCAGCGCAGCACGGTAAGTAGCGGTGTACATGGGGCGATAAATTCCATAAGTCATATCATCTTCACGACTGTAAATAAGTTTAACCGGCGCTTTTACTTTTTTGGAGATAAGCGCCGCTTCTGTTGCATAATGTCCGTAAGCCCTAAGGCCAAAGCCTCCACCCATCCGGGTCATTTGAATTTCAATTTTATCTACCGGCAGATTTAAAATTTTTGATAGGGTGGGTTCTATCCAGCCCGGTGCCTGGTGCGGCCCCACCAGCAATGCTTTTTCGTCTGTAACATGAGCAAAGTAATTCATAGGCTCCATACAATTGTGTGCCATAAACGGTGCGTTGTAAGTACGTTCAATTACCTGGGCAGCATTTTTAAATGCTGTTTCCGGGTCTCCATCCTTTCTCAATTCTTTAGCTGGTTTTTTTGCATATTCTGCCATTTTTGCCATTTGCGAAGTTGTACTTTCAAGTCCGGCAGGGATGGTAACCTCCCTTTTTCCAGTTCTGCCTGCCATGGTTTCTTTACTTTCGCTGATTGGTTCCCAAACTACTTTTAATTTTTTACGGGCATTCATTACTTCCCAGGTGCTATTGCCTACCACTACCAGCAAATCATTAAACGTTCTTGTATCAAAACCTGCCTGTTCGTAACCATCTTCATATAATTTCAAACTAAACACATCTTTAATGCCGGGCATTTTTAATGTTTCAGCTGCATCAAAAGATTTAAGTTTTTTTCCAAATGCAGGCGGATGTTCAATCATGGCAATCAGCATGCCCTCCTGTGTATAATCCGATCCAAAAATAGGTTTGCCCGTTACAATATTTAAGCCCTCCACATTTTTCTTTGAGCTTTTCACTATACTAAAATCCTTCACCTCTTTTAGTTTTATCCCTTTGGGTATGGCCAGGCCCGAGGCTTTTGATGCCACGTTGCCATAAGTGATGGACTTACCACTTTTTGCATGATACAACATTCCTGCTTTTGTAGTTATTTCTTCAACAGGCACAGCCCATGTTTCAGCAGCGGCCTGCATCAACATATTGCGGGCAGCTGCCCCGGCTTCACGCAGTGGTTTCCAGTACATCCTTATCGAATTGCTTCCACCGGTAAATTGCGGCCCCAATTTTATATTGTTGTGCGGCCCCATTTCCACCACAACCTTATTCCAATCTGCATCCAGCTCTTCGGCTAAAATCATAGGAAGTGCAGTCATTACATTCTGCCCAAATTCAGGATTTGGGTTTAAAATTTTTATGATATTATCCGGAGTGATTTTGATATAGCCGGTTATTTCATACCATTGCTCCGCAAGAGCTGCGTCTTTTATTTTATTTTCCATATTCAGCTGACTCCAGCCACTGAAACTTATCATCAAGCCACCACCTGCAAGCATGGATGATTTTATAAATGAACGCCTGCTGTGTATTGATATATTTTTTTCCATTTTAATTAAAATTAGCCATTTGAATTATTTAATTTTTGCCCTGGGTGCATAAGCGCCTGTTGTAAGCCATGTAATCCATGCTTTTTTAAATGCTGCATGGCTCATAGGCGGAACGGTGCGTCCTTCTCCGGGATCCCATCCGGCTTTTACTAAACCATCATCGGCATGTTCAATCAATTGATCTAAAGTTTTATTGCCGTTTGTTTTTTTATTTATTAATTGTTTAGCTAATTGATTGGGTGATCTGCCTTCAAAAACCATTTTCATATCTGCCGGGGGTAAGTGCCAGTTTGGATTTCCCGGTGGCTTATTTAAACCTTCCAGGTTTGATGGTTGATGACAATTTGAGCATTTCATTGCATAAATACCTTTACCATCTTTTCCTCTTTTAGGATTCATCGCATGCAAACGACTTTCATCTCCCTGCAATGGTATATCTCCTGAAGGATGACAATTCATACAGCGGGGGCTCATCAGTACTTGATATACTTTCATAAACGCTTTTACAGATTCAACGCTATCCTTATTGCTAATCATGCTTTGTTTGCCGCTAACGCTGGATTTATTTTTAAACCCAAAATTCATGAATACAATTACTGAAATTAATATCCCGGTAACGGTGAGTGTTTTTACAGGAATTAAGTTTACTTTTTTATAATGCTTCATAATAATGAATTGTAGTTATTAGTATTGTATCTATTTAAACTGAATTTATTTTTTTTGCATTTCGGCTGCCAAATGAATTGCTTTGCGAATTCTGAGATAAGTACCACAACGGCATATATTACCCGACATGGCATCATCAATATCCTGGTCGGTAGGATTTTTGTTTTCCCTGAGAAGAACTGCCGCCGACATAATTTGACCCGACTGGCAATATCCGCATTGAGGAACATCCAACTCTATCCAGGCTTTTTGCAATGGATGCTCACTGTTTTCGGAGAGGCCTTCTATGGTTAAAACCTTTTGGTCTGCCGCCCTGCTCACTCTTGTAACACATGATCGCACTGCTTCTCCATTAAGGTGAACCACACAGGCACCGCATTGTGCAATACCGCAGCCATATTTTGTGCCCACCAAATTTAAGTGATCACGTAATACCCAAAGCAGCGGAGTTTCCGGATCTACATCTACCTGTTGATTTTTTCCATTGATGTTTAAATTAATACTTGCCATGTTGGTAAAATTTATATTAACCTGTTTGTGAATTTTAAAAAATGTTTTAAATGTAAGTTCCTGAATTTTCTTTTAAAAGCAGTTACAAAAATCAAATAAAAATATAAAGCAATCAATCAGCTTTTAAACAATTCTTTTATTGATGAAATGTAAGGCTGTTCGTAAAAACGCTTACCCGTTGCTTTGTACAGGGCATTTGCCAATGCTGCAAAAACTGGTGGATAAGCAGGTTCTCCCAAACCGGTTGGGTCAATATCATTTTGTACAAAATGTACATCAATGGCTTTTGGCGCCTCATTGGTCCTTATCATTCTGTAAAAATTGAAATTGTTTTTGTCGGGCACACCGTTTTTGAGTGTGATGCTTCCATACAAAGCTGTGCCAATACCATCCACAACAGAACCTTCAATAAGATTTACAGCAGCATCTGTATTTATTACAATGCCGCAATCGGCTACACTGCAAACCCTTGGTATAATTAATTTGCCCTTTTCAAATTTTATATCCATCACCTGCGCCACATAGGTGTTGTGGCAATAGTATGCCGATACTCCACGATGAACATTGGGTTGTTTATTTCCCCAGTTAGATTTTTCCTTAACCAACTTCAGTACTCCGGCGTACCGGCTGGCATCATAATCATTTTCTTTACCAACCGGATTTTTTATAACTCTTTCTAATAATTCTAGCCGAAATGCAATGGGATCTTTTCCCACAGCTTCAGCCAGTTCATCCAAAAAACATTGTTCGGCTGCAGCAATAAAGTTAGAGCGTGGCGCTCGGAACGAACCAGTAGTAAGATTAGAATTTAGCGAAAAACTTTCAGCAAGATAATTGTCTACCGCTCCCGCAGGAAAACGATTGGCTTCTAGTGGATTTTCGGGAATGCCCCCAGCTTTTACATGAAATGCTGTTATATTTTTATTGGCATCAATTGCAGCCCGGTATTTTGCACTGTACATTGGGCGGTAAATGCCCGATGTCATATCATCTTCACGGGTATAAACCAATTTAACGGGTGCATTTACTTTTTGCGAAATAAGAGCCGCTTCAATAAGCCAATGTGCATACGATCTTCTGCCATATCCACCACCCAAACGGGTCATTTTAATATCAATATTTTCTACAGCAATGCCTAATCTTTTTGCAAGGGTTTTTTCTGTTAACTCTGCTTTTTGTAAGGGTCCAACTAACTCCGCTTTTTCTGTGGTAACATCAGCAAAAAAATTCATGGGCTCCATGCAGTTGTGCGCCAAAAAAGGGCCGTGATAAGTACGTTCAATTATTGTATCAGCATTTTTAAAAGCAGTTTCAATGTCTCCATCTTTTCGTACAACCGTTGCAGGTTGCTCCATCATTGCTGCCATTTTCTTTTTGTGTTCTGTGGTGCTTTCTAATCCGGCAGGTATGGTTACGGTTGCAGGTGTTTTGCCACCAAAACTATTTCTTTGAATGATTTCATCGGGGCATGGTTCCCATTCTACCTTCAAGTTCTTTTTTGCATTCATCACTTCCCAGGTAGTTTTACCAACAATGGCTACCACTTCGTTAAAAGAGCAGGTGTCAAAAAATTCTCTCACCTGGTCATCATGTAAAATCTTTACAGGAAAAACATCTTTTATACCCGGCATGTTTTTTACGGTACTGCCATCTACCGATTTTAATTTCATACCAAAAGCGGGTGGGTGTACAATCATTGCAATCAACATTCCTTCACGCTGTGTATCCATTCCAAAAAGCGGCTGGCCGGTTACAATCTTTAATAAGTCTACGTTCTTTTTTGAAGTGCCAATAATTTTAAAATCTTTTTTATCCTTAAACTTTATTGCAGTGGGTACGGTAATTTTTGCAGCGGCAGCAGCCATAGTGCCGTAGCCTGCTGACTTACCAGTTTTTTTATGATGCAATATTCCTGCGTTGGTAGTAATTTCTTCAACCGGTACGGCCCATGCTGCGGCCGCAGCTTCGCATAACATTTGGCGGGCTGTGGCACCTGCTGTTCTCAATGTTTTCCAGCTTGTTCGTATAGCCTGGCTGCCGCCGATAAATTGACGGGTATATAATTTAGTGTTTAAAGGAGCTTGTTCAACAATTACATTTTTCCAATCTGCATCCAGCTCTTCTGCAACAATCATTGGCATAGCAGTTTTTACATGTTGACCGCCTTCGGGGTTGGGCGACGTGATGGTGACCATACCATCTGCAGCAATTTTTAAAAACCCATTTAGCTCTGTAATATCATTTAAAACATCAGCAGTTGTTTTTATGTCGGAGGCGAAGGAGTTAAACCAGCTAAAACTGATCATTAAGCCGCCGCCAGCCAATGCTGTTGATTTTAGAAAGGAACGCCTGTTGATAGCAGTTTTTTGAACTGTCATTTTTTAGATTGTTTTTTTTGAAGGCTGACTAAAGTTACGCAGCAACTTCGATACCAAAATGCATAAAAAACTATTTATCTAAAATAACATTAAGTTTAGAGCCACCAGACCAAATTCCGTTTTATAGGGCCGTTTCCAAAATTTTAATTTTTTTCAACCATTTCCTTACTTCCGTTTCTGCTTCTTTCGCCTTTTCATCTTTTATTACAAAAAGTACACCGTCTCTTTCCACGCCACCTTTTATTTCAAAACCTTCTAATACTTTGCTGTTTGGGCATAGCTCTTTTACCGTTTTAAAACCACTACCCACACCAAAGCCTGCATTGGTATTAAATGGAATTACAGTTTTATCTTTTAAATTATACTTATGCAAAAATGTTTTTATCGGCGGCGGCATTGTCATGCCCCATGTAGGAAAGCCAATAAACACTACATCATATTTTTCTATGCTGTCAATTTTGGTTTTTAAGGGCGGCAGATAATTAGTTTCATTTTCTTTTACAACTTGTGCAACGGTTTGCTGATAATTTTCAGGATAAGGTTTTCCCAGTTCAAGCGCTACTAATTTTCCACCCACGTTTTTGTGAATGATTGCTGCAATTGCTTTGGTATTGTTAGTTCTGGATAAATAAACAATTAATATTTTATCAGGATTTATTGAAGCAGCATTTATTTCAGCAATGCGCTTCTTTTGCGAAGATGAACAGGCTGAAATAAAAAGAAAAAATGATAAGAGAAAATGCATCATGTAATTTGTTATTTTATTTTTCACTTTTATTGGTCAACCAATGCAGACTCAGGTGTGCGTACACCCGCTATTTTTATTTTTGATAATTCTATTTTAAATTCAGCTAATTCTTTTGCCGTAAATTTTACATCCCGGGCACCAATGTTTTCTGTTAAATGTTCAGCATTAGTTGTTCCCGGAATTGGAACTATAAATGGCTTTTGTGCCAATAACCAGGCCAGTGAAAACTGTACTGCTGTAATGTTTTTACGCTTTGCCCATGTTTGCACAAGCCTGACCAATTCCATATTTACTTTTAATGCAGCAGGTGTAAAATATGCCACACTGCCCCTTCGGTCCAAAGATTCAAAAGTTGAATTTTCATTAAACCTGCCAGTGAGTAACCCACGGGCAGTAGGGCCCCATGGAACAAATGCAATACCAAGCTGCTGGCAGGTATCTAAAAGCTGGTTTTCGGCTACCCGTTCTATTAATGAATATTCAGTTTGTAATGCAGCCACCGGCTGAACAGCATGTGCTTTCCGAATAGTAGCGGGTGATACTTCCGAGAGACCGAAGTTTCTTATTTTGCCTTGTTGTATCAGATCTTTTACCGTACCTGCAACATCTTCAATTGGTGAGTTGGCATCCAGCCTGTGTAAGTAACATAAATCAATGGTATCTATTTTTAATCTTTTTAATGAGCCTTCAACAGCGCCTTTGATAGTTTCTGGTTTGCTGTTGCGGCCGCCGCGTTTTCCTGATGCAAGATCAAAACCAAATTTTGTGGCAATATTAATTTTTCCTTTGTAAGGTGCCAGGCCTTCTCCCACAATTTCTTCGCTCAAAAAAGGGCCATAAACTTCTGCAGTATCAAAAAAAGTAACACCATTATCAACAGCCTTTGCCAATACTTTAGCCATTTCAGATTTTGACATAGGTAAATTGTATGTTCCTGCCATACTCATACAGCCCAATCCTATTGGCGAAACATTAAGTGAGCCAATTTTTCTTTTGCTATCTAAAGAAAAAATTTGGGGAATTAATGCATTTGACCAAACCGAAGAGCCAATTAGGGTGCCTGCACCTGCCAGTGTAGATTTAATTAAAAAATCACGGCGGTTTATTTCTTTGTTTAATTTCATATACTTTATCAGATTAAATTTTTATACTTTTTTTATTTGAGGTTATCACAAATTAATCTACCCCTTTTTCTTTCAGAAATTTTGATAACAAGTCTGCTATTGCTACATTATTTAAGTCGCTCATGGGGAAGTGTGTATTGCCTTTAATCCCAACGTCAGGAAGATAAATCAGCGTAACATCTCCGCCATATTTGTTTACTGCATCTCTCCACAACTTAGCCATGGTAAGAGCGGCACGCCATTGCTCCTGCCCGGGATTTTCTGAAGGTTCGTTAGGGATATAATCACCATAATAAATAATGATGGGAATTTTTGTGAGCTTCATAAAATCATTTTTCGAAACAGCAACAGCTCTTAATATGCCGCCGACATATTTTATTGAATCAGGCACTTCACCTTGCGGAAAAACGAAACCACTTCCCGGCTCATAAGCAACGATAGCTTTTATATTATTGCTTTTTATTGCAGTTGCCCATCCCTGCCCGCCACTATGCGAATGGGTAATCAAAATACCCGGCCCTGTTTTATTGAACAATGCAGCAACAGCGTTTGTATTTACTTCCAGATCAAACGGGCCAACATTTGGAACCATGTGACGGTAAAATTGATTTAATGCTTCTGGTTTTTTTGAAAATTGAACACCTGGATAATATTCAACACCAACACCCATTCTAAAAATGCCAAACCAAAGCTGGTCATCCGGCGCAGGCGAAATAGTTGCAGGCTTTGTACCTCTTGATGCTTTGCCACGCCTTGGCTGGTCAATAAGATAAACAGGAAAGTGGCGGCGCAAAAAAATATTTTGAAAACCTTCACGGCCATCGGCTGTGGTTTCCCAAGTTTTAGCACTCTGCCCGTATCCGTGCCAAAATACCAGTGGTAGTTTGCGGGGCTTTGCAGGTATTTGATAAAAAACATAAGCATGGTCGCCATGTAATGTTTGGCCTTCGGCTGATTGATTGGCGGGATTGAATGCACCATGTTTTATTGGATCAAACACACCAGGATTTGTAATTACAGTGCCGCCAACTGCAAAGCTTCCCTGCTCCTGAATGATAATAGGAGCGTTGCTATTGTTTTTTTTGGTAGAAGCGCAAGCCATAAAGAATTGCGAAATTGTAATTGTGAAAATTACAAATGTTGCTGCTTGATTTATTTTTTTCAGATGAAGCATAGCTTTTTATTATTTCATTTTAACGGGCCTCATTAGCTTTGAAAAAGTAAGTGAGCCCATTTTCCATCGGCCGTTTTCATTGATATAAACCTCGGTTACCATAAAAGGATTGATCACTTCGTTTCCGCCAACAACTGCAACAAGGTCAATATCGTTTAACAGGATGGCTGTATTGCCAATTATGTTAACCGAAGCTGAATAAATTTCGGCTTTCTTATAATGAATGCCTCCACTTTTAATTACGTTCAGTTCCTGCGTTTTTCCCCAGCTGCCACCCATATGCACAAACATAGATTTATCATGAAAAAGTGTTTCAAGGGTGTCAGTATTTTTATCTGCCATCCATTGCCATTTTTGTTTGGAGAGACTAATAATTTCCTGCTCAACAACAGCATTTTGTGCAAAAGATTTATTTGCAAACAGTACAAGTATTAATAGTCCGGCAATTGTTTTCTTCATAATAAAATTTATTTAATAATTAGAATAGTATTTTCTTTATCTGAGAAGATGGGAAGAAATAAATTTTAATTTTCTATTTTTTAATTTGATGAGTGTCCCTTACACTGCTGAATGTTAGCGCTAACATTTTCCATTCTTTACGTTGTTTTATATACACCTCAGTCACTGTAAATTCGGTTGATACATCAGCTCCTCTAACATTTGCTACCAGCGTAATTCTGCTCCATATAATGGCTGTTTTTCCAACCAGTTCTATAGCAGCATCATGAACTTTGGTTTCTTTATACCAGATACTTCCTGTTTTTATAATTTCCAGTTCCTCCTCTTTTTTCCATGTACCACTCATGTGCACAAATTTTGATTTGCTGTGAAAGAGGAGTTCAAGTTTGTCTACATTTTTATCGGCCATCCACTGCCATTTATCTTTGGATAGTTGCAAAATTTTCTGTTCCTCTTTTGAAGATTGAGCGAAGGAAAATTGCCCTATCATCAGGATAATTGATATTATTGAAATTATTTTTTTCATTTTTAAAATTGTTTTTTGTTACTAAATATTTCTATCGCCGGTGATTTACACCTCTATCTTACTTCAACATTTAAATACCCCGTGATTGTAAACGACTCCGCTGCTTAAATGCCTTTTCAATCACCTTAAATCTTGCTTTTCGGGGATCGGGTTTGCTAACGGCTTTTCCATCTAATTCAATATCGAGTATCTCTTCTTTTTGAATGTTGTACAGGGGCCAAACCGGCAACCCGTTGCCATTAGGGTTCCCTGTTTTGGCGAAATTTGTCCAGTAGGTGTTCATCATCCTGGCTAGCGCTACCTCTTCTGGTGTTGCCGCTGCAGGTGCTCCCCATCGGGCATTAAGTGTGTTAAATACAAATGATACTTCAGATCCGTGACCGGCTCCATATTTAGACCGCTCCCTCATAGCGGCAGGAACGTAACCAAATTGATACATATAAACAGGTACCCGTTTTTCTATAAACACTCTTGCTGTCATCCGTGCTGGCTCACCCCACACCCAATCGGTGTTAAACTTTATTATTACCTCGGCAAAATCTTTTTTACCATCAGGATCAAAGGCCGCTTTAGCCTCAGCCTCATTTTGTCCAAAAAGCGAAAACAGTGCTTCCTTATTGCTGGCAGTACTTACAAAAGCTCCACCAACTTCAGCACTGCAATTTCCAATAATGAGTGGAACCCTGGCTTGCCTGCCGGCCTTGTATGCACTCTCTGCTGTTTCTACCACCAGTTTACCATCGAAGATAGGGCCGGAATAAATTCTAAGTCCAGCACTATCAGTTTCCTGTCCGCCATCTACAATTTCTTCTACACTCAGGGTGCGGAGTTTAGCCAACCCGGCTTCGTCTGTGTTCTCTATCTTATGTTTGCGGGCAAAGTTTATCCCAATTGTTTCCGCAGAAACATTGTAAAGAACATCAGCATTTTCTTTACGTATAGGCCTTCCTGTAAGTACACCATCACGGCCACCACCGGATTCACTTATTGCTTTATGGAAAAGGCCTTTTGCAGCTGGTATGGTTAACAGGGAATGTACTGAAACCCCGCCTGCAGAAAAACCAAAAATTGTTACATTATCCGGATCGCCTCCAAATGCTGCAATGTTTTGCCTTATCCATTTAAGTGCGGCAATCTGATCCATGTAAGCGTAACTGCCTTTCGCTTCTTCAGGATGTTCTTTACTTAATGCAGGGAAAGCAAAATGACCAAGACGGCCAAGTCTGTAATTGATAGTGGTGAGGATGACACCTTGTTTAGCAAAGGCATCTCCTTCCGAGCCGGGTCCGGAGCCGCTACCTCCTGTAAAACCGCCTCCGTGAATCCAAACCATTACGGGCAATTTTGATTTCTTCGTAGCTGTAGCTGGCGCCCATATATTAAGAAAAAGGCAATCTTCGGATTGTGTTGCAGTAGAACCGGGCCAGGTCCGCTGTGGGCAATCGGCACAAACTTTGCTGGCATCACGTTCACCCTTCCATGCCGGAAAAGTTTGCGGTGCCCGCCAGCGGTATTCGCCAACTGGTGGTGCTGCATAAGGAATACCTTTAAAACTTGACACACCTTCCCTGGTAACCCCACGCAAAATGCCGGAGGCTGTACTAACAATCTTTGGCAAAGTGTCAATATTTATTTGCTCGGCTTTCACCTGCATAAATGCAACAAGAAAAATAAAGGCTATTGATAATTTTTTCATTATTCTTTTTTATGGATTTGCATTTGCTTAAAAGTGCATTATTATTAATGATACCATGTAAAGTTATTGCCATTTTTGTTGCCCGTAGTATACAGATTACGGTTTCATCTACCATTATTACAGATATTACTTTAGCTTCTGTATACCATGATTTTTAATGTTAAATTCGTAGTTCAGTAAAATTAATGTTTATGGAACAGGTGTATAAATTTGATACCGTGAGTGAATACAATGTGCTTAATAACCATGAAACACTTCACCCTTTGGTAACAGTGATTGATTTTTCAAAAGCCAATCCCCGTTCATGGGGCGGCGCTAAAAAGGTAAAAATTAATTATGGCCTGTACTGTATTTTTTTAAAAGAAATAAAATGCGGAGATTTAAAATACGGATGCAATTACTACGATTACCAGGAAGGTACATTGGTTTTTATTTCTCCGGGGCAGGTAATGGAAATTGAAAATAGCGGAGAAGTGTATCAGCCTAAAGGACATGCCTTAGTGTTTCATCCGGATTTGCTTCACGGCACTGCACTTGGTAAGCATATACATGATTATACTTTCTTCGGTTATCAATCAAGCGAAGCACTTCATTTATCAGAAAAGGAAAGGCAGATTGTAATGGATTGTTTTTCAAAAATTGAATTTGAATTGCAACAATCCGTGGACAAACATAGTAAGAAACTTATTGTTTCAAATATTGAATTGTTTTTAAATTACTGCACCCGTTTTTACGACCGCCAGTTTATTACCAGGGATAATGCACATAAAGGGATTTTAGAAAAATTTGAAAATCTGTTGAACGATTTTTATCAATCCGGCAAACCTCAAACCATTGGCTTACCTTCTGTGGCCTGGAGTGCAGGCGAATTGAATTTATCGCCAAATTATTTTGGCGACCTGATAAAAAAAGAAACAGGCAAAACTGCACAGGAATATATTCAATCGAAGGTTATTGACATGGCTAAAGAAAAAATATTTGATCACAGCAAATCCGTTAATCAAATTGCGTACGAATTAGGATTCAAATATCCGCAGCATTTTACCCGTTTGTTTAAACAAAGGGTAGGGCAATCGCCTAATGAATATCGTATGCTGAATTGAGATATCTTATCAAACATTCCTAAACTTTAAAGGACTTAACAGCACTTGCTTTTTAAAGAAGTTGTTGAAATGCGTTACTTCTCTAAAACCCAATGCGTAGGCAATTTCGGATACATTCCAGGGGCTGTGCTTCAACAATATTTTTGCTTCCTGCAAAATGCGTTCGCCAATTATCTGAGATGTGGTTTTTTCCGTAGTGTCTTTTATTGCTTTGTTTAAATGGTTAACATGCACATTTAACTGTTTTGCAAAATCAGATGCAGCACGAAGCTGTATGCTTGGATGATTTTCATCAATGGGAAACTGCCGTTCCAGCAATTCTAAAAACAGTGTAGCAATCCTTTGAGAAGCATTTATCTGCAGTTTATCAAATTGTGTAGCCGGTTGTATTTTCATAGCAAAATGCAGCAGTTCAAATACCAGGTTGCGCAGCACATCGTATTTGTGTACATAGTCTGATTTTATTTCGGCAAACATTTTATCAAAAATTGGTTTAACCTGTTGCGCCTGTTCATCTGTAATTTCAAATACATGGTTGCCGGCTGGTTGAAATACAGCGTATTGGTTAAGGTCGCCAAATTGATGAAAAAAATGCTGATTAAAAATGCAATAATACCCATCCTCAATGCACTCTAAGTTTTCGCAATTGTATGGAATTTGCGGATTGGAGAAAAACAAGGCCTGTTTATTTACGGTAATCGCCCTGTCGGCATAGTTCATTTTTATGTTTCCAATCACCAGCATTATTTTATAAAAATCCCTGCGCTTATAAGGAACAGTCCTTGTTTTTCCAGGCTCTGCAGGTTCATGCTGAAACACATTAAAATGCCCAATCTCATTTTTGATGTTCTCGGGAATCCAGTCGAATTTTCTTTTATAAAATTCTTCTATGGTTTCTATTTTATTCATCTTACTCAAACTTACTCTATTTGTTCCTGATTCTATTGTTCTATGTAGTTTTTACCAAAAGAATAAATAAGTGTTGCATTCCACACAAAATCTTTTGCGCCGGCAATGCCTTCTTTCAGTTGCTTATTAAAAAGTGCTGCAATAGAAAGGGGAAAATTGTTGCGGGCAAATGTAACTGTAGCTGTAGTAAAATAACCGGTGAGATTATCCTGCTTTAATACAAATACTTGCGGGCTAAATTTCATAAAATAATTTTGGGTAAGTTTTATGTGTGAAAAATTTGCATTGAGTGTAATGAAGTGATTATTCACTGGTGTGCCTTTATCAAACCCCCGTGCATATAAATAATAAGCGCCAATGCTAATATTTTTTGTTATAAAATAGTTGGGTGATAATTCAGTGGCAAAAAAACGCCTGGTAACTATAGCATCCTGCAGCGTTCCGTTTATGGTAACCGGCCGGGTAACAAAGTTTAATGCAGGGTGTGCCCCAATACGTAAGGAGAATTTATTTGTTTTAACAGCCTGGTACCTGAACCAGAATAATATACTCCAGGGCTTGCCTTGCAATGAAAAGCGAAATTCAGGATCGATACTGAACCTTTTTTTACCCATAGAAAGTATCACAATACCGGCCGGTTGGCCAAGCGAAAATGTGGGCACTAATGCTATACCGTTTTGAGTGATACCTACTGTACCAGAAAAATGGCTGGTGCTTTTAGTGCTGTCCGTTTTTTGCGAAAAAGAAAAATGAACCTGGAATAAAAAAAAGAAAATCAATAAAATTTTATTTTTATCCATTTTGTTTATGTAATGATTTTGAAATGCAAAAAAACAAAAAATCTCCAGAAAATTTATAACAAACTTCAAAGAGATCATTACGATAATCAATCAATTTAGCAGTACTCATGTGTATCTTTGTAAAAAATTATACATGGAATTAGGTATTGGCATGTTTGGCGATGTGCACATAGATAAAAATGGCAACGCACAATCTACGGGGCAGCGGCTGCGGGAAATTATTGAAGAAATAAAATTAATGGATGAACTGGGCCTGGACTTTTATGGTATTGGCGAACACCACCGGCCTGATTATGCAGTATCAGCACCCGAAATAATTTTAGCAGCAGCAGCAACAGTTACTAAAAAAATAAAATTGGGCAGTGCTGTTTCGGTTTTAAGTTCTGCAGATCCGGTAAAATTATACCAGAGTTTTGCAACAATAGATTTAATAACTAACGGCAGGGCAGAGCTGGTGGCAGGCCGTGGCAGTTTTATAGAATCGTTTCCGTTGTTTGGTTATGATTTAAAAGATTATGATGATTTGTTTGAAGAAAAATTAAACCTGCTGGTGAAAATTAATAATGAAAATCCTGTTACATGGAAAGGTAAGTTTCGTGCTGCTTTAAACAAACAGGAAGTTTTGCCCCGGGCCGTAAACAATCATTTAAATATTTGGGTAGCAGTTGGCGGCACACCCGAAAGTGTAATAAGAGCTGGTAAAGCGGGCCTGCCCGTTATTTTCGCAATCATTGGTGGTAATCCTGCACAGTTTAAACCTTTGTTTGATTATTATAAAGAAGTGTACCAGCATTATGGCCATGATATGCAAAAATTTCAGGTAGGTGTACACATGCATTCTTTTTTTGGAGAAGACAGTAAACAAACTGCTGATGAATATTACCCGGTGTATTCGGCACAAATGAACAGGGTGGGCCGCAGCCGTGGCTGGCCGCCATACCAAAAAAATCAATTTGATTTTGGCAGAAGTAAAGAAGGTGCATTAATTATTGGCGATGCTAACGAAGCGATTGATAAAATTTTACAGATGAAGGAACTGTTTGGCCTCACCCGTTTTAGTGCACACATGGATGTGGGCGGGCCATCGCACAAATCAATGATGAAATCGATAGAAATTTTTGGCAATACCATTGCACCAAAAGTGAGGCAGGCATTGAAGAAATGATAAAGTGTAAAAATGTTTATGCAATAATGTATTGCAGTAGATTTTTTTGATTTGCAATGCCCTTCATGGCAGGAACAAAGATTGTTTCATTTTGGGCTTTAGCCCACCCAATTTAGCTAAAGCTGTAAACATATTTTTATAAGCTCTCGCCCTGAGGGCGGGGGAATTAAAAATAATGATATGGAGACCTTATTTTAATTTCCATTTCCGCTCATTACCATTTGTTGCATAACTTTATTAAAAGCATAAAACAATAATGCATTTCGAAACCTTCCTGCAAAGTGTAAAAGCAACATCGCCACCGCAAAATATTTCTCTTTATTTATTGGCCATGTGGTACGATGCTAATGGCAATTGGAATAAAGCGCATGCCATGGTGGATACACTTGATGACGCAACCGCCTGCTGGGTACATGCTTATTTACATCGCAAAGAAGGTGATAATGGCAATGCCAATTACTGGTACAGAAGGGCAGATAAAAAAATGGCTTTAGTCAGTTTACAAGAGGAATGGAAAATTATTGTAAAAGCATTGTTGTAAATTAATTTTATTTTAAAGTGTAATTTTATACCAAATCAATCGCTATGCAAAAAATAAATTGGGGTATCATTGGTTGCGGCGATGTAACCGAAATAAAAAGTGGCCCTGCATTTAATAAAGTGCCCAACTCATCTTTGGTTGCGGTAATGCGGCGTGATGCAGCAAAAGCCGCCGATTATGCTAAACGCCATAATGTGCCCAAATGGTATAACGACGCGGCAAAATTAATTAACGACCCCGATGTAAATGCTATTTATATTGCAACGCCACCCGACAGTCACGAAATGTATGCATTAGCCGCCATTAACGCCGGTAAACCGGTGTATGTAGAAAAACCAATGGCATTTAATTATGAAGCAGCAAAAAATATGGCTGCCGCTGCTGCAGCAAAAAATATAAAATTATCGGTGGCACATTACAGGCGGGAGTGGCCGCTGTTTAAAAAAATAAAAGATTTATTACAGGATAATGCCATTGGTAAAATATTATTAGTTCAATTAGAGTTTTATGCCCTGCCGTATACTGCAGCACAACTTAATGATTCACATTATGCATGGCGTGTAAACCCGGCATTAAGCGGGGGAGGTTTATTTCATGATCTTGCACCGCATCAGCTGGACCTGATGTATTATTTTTTTGGCGAACCCAAAAAAATTAATGGCATCGCAGTAAATCAATGTGGTAATTATGCAGCGGATGATTTGGTGTCAGGAAATATTTTGTTTGAAAATGGAATAGTTTTTAACGGCAGCTGGTGTTTTAACGCTGCAGCTGCAACCGACCATTGCACCATAATTGGCACGGCTGGCAAAATACAATTCAGTGTTTTCAGCAGTAACACTATTACGGTTACCTGCAATACTATAACAGAAGAATTTTCGTTTGATAAATTGCAGCATGTGCAGCAGCCTATGATTGAAAAAGTTGTAAACTATTTTTTGAACGAAGCTGCAAACCCCTGCAGCGGCCAGCACGGAGCCATGGTAATGCAAATGTTGGGAGAGATGACGAACAGGTAGAAGTATTTTAATCGCCTCGTTTTTTACAGTTGAAACCTAAATAGTATTTGCTCTTTTTTAAAATAATATTTGTAGTAAAATTTCCTGCATGATATTGTAAACTTACTTAGCAAATGTTGTTGAAAAATTGCGCTGCATTTTTACTAAGTATATTTAGATGATGGTTTTATCCACTAAAAGCCTGCTTGGTATGATATTTGAAAATTAAAATAAAAATCCAACACTATGAGAGCTATATCTTTTTTAATTGTTGTATGCCTTGCATTTTTTGTTTTTACTTTTATCACGTTAACTTATTTATTATCGTTAGTATTAAGGCTGATGGAGTAATATCTTTTGATAAAAAAAATCTCAGCAATGCGTTTTACGCTATTCATTTTTATGATGATATTTATTATACCTTAAAAATTTAATAGTGAAGTGGCCATACGCATTATCAATTCAGCCGGATCCATAAACCTTTTGTGCAAGGTTGCTGCATGCTGCAGGGGTAAATTATTTAGCCTTTACATTATTCTGCCTTTTAACCTGGTTTAGCCAATATTTTCTTTTACAAAGGAATGCAGGGTTTATTTTTTATCTGCCATTTATGCCCTGCATCAATACAAAGTATAGCAGGTGAGCAGTTTGTTGCGTTGCTGATGCCCGATTGCAGAACAATACCAGTAATATGAAAACAATTTTTGCCAGACAACACGTTTTTTGTAAACGTTTTAATGTTACTCTATTCTTCTTGCAACAAAAAAAATGGCAACATCAATCTTTTTGATACTGCCATTGTATTATGGGGGGTTAGTAAGTATTATCAGTAATCGTTAGTAGCGATATAGGGTTTTTCCTTAGGGCCTTTAAATTCATTTATATCAAATGAAAAATGCCTGGTGTTTATATTAGTTTGATGAAACTGGTTTTTTAAGTTCATCGCAGTTTGCTGAAAAGATTTACCTACTGCGGTATGAAAATCATTTAATATTAACCCGTTGGCTTGCTTCATCATCTGTTCCGGATCATCCAAGTAATAATACAGTACAGCAAGGTTAAAATAACTGGCGTACCTTATTTTACGGTCGTGTTTTTTTGATGTACTGTAAGTGGTTTTAATGTTCTCAAAATATTCAATTACGGGTTGTAGTTTTTCACGGGCACCGTTAATAGAACTGCCGGCATTCATGCTAAACAATACTTCGTTCATTAATTGAAAAACTTTTCTGTCTTCATCATACTCAGGATGTTTTCTGCTGCCAATAACCCACATATAATCGGATGCAGTTACTTCTGCAAATCCAAAATTATCCGTTATCCTGTTGCTGAGGTTATGCATCGCCCTGTTTACACATTTGCGGTACAAATCTTTGGTAATGCTGAGTGAGTTAAGTACAAAATATCCTTCGGCCAAAGCCCTTATTCCAAACTCTGGACTGGTATACGTTTGTTTGTAATTACGGCTGGCCAGCATTTCATCCATTATGTGTGCGCCTTTATAATCGGTAATTTGTGCAGCTGCTTCAAAAGTGTACACAACTTCCTGATAATATACATTTTTAGTTCCTGTTACCACACCATTTCTGTTTTTTGTGGTGATGCTGCGCTCTTTTACGCTCACGGTTTCCGGTAAAAGATCCTGCAGTTTTACCTGAATATTTAAATGACCATCCTGCTCTAATTTTCGCCATCCCTGCAATTGCACCGTATTTGAAGGTTCTATATCCTGCAAAAAAGGCTGCATTAATTTTGTTCCTGTTACCGAAACATTATAAGTGCGGTAAGTGCTGTCTAATTTTATATCAGGCAACGAACGAAACTGTACTTTAAAATTAAAACGGTCCAGGTCAACTTTTTTTTGTGCTGCAATAAAAAGTGGCGCAATCAGCAATACCAACAGGTAATATTTTTTCATGGATATTTAAGTGGTTCATTTTATTAACGTATCTCCTTAAAAATTATTTTCTATAAAGCAGGATATTTGTGTGGGTAAGCAGGGGCGGGAGTAGTTTTCTTTTATTTACGGGTATTTTTACGGGTAAGGGGTATGGTTTGGTAGCTGTGTAAATTGAAAGTTAACCGGCTTAAACCTGGGCCTGTAAGCAATGGGTAGTTGATTTGTACAATTTTTTTAGCGATACCATTTGTGAATACAGTTTTTTTTATCCTGTATTTTTTTTAATTGGATTTGGTATTTTAAATGAAGCCTCATACATTGTTTTCATCAAACGAGAGCACCAAACTATTGATGGTTGCCGTTACTTTCCGGCAGCTGACGCTGGCTGTATCCAGCAGCGTACGTGATGCTTTGGCACTGTCTGTTCCGGCGTATTTATCCGACAAATATATTACTTCAATTATGCCGGATTGAATAATGGCTTTTGCACATTCGTTGCAGGGAAATAAAACGGTGTAAATTTTACAGCCGCTTAAATCCATTCCAATATTATTTAAAATAGCATTTAATTCTGCGTGGCAGATATAGGGGTATTTTGTTTGCAAAAAATCGCCCTGCTTATCCCATGGAAACTGGTCATCATCGCAACCCACCGGAAGGCCATTATACCCGGCACCAACAATTTTATTTTTATCATTTACAATGCAGGCGCCAACCTGGGTATTGGGATCTTTACTGCGTTGGGCACTCAGCAGGGCAACACCCATAAAATATTCATCCCAACTAATGTAATCCTGTTTCTTTTTTAAGGCTGGCATATAGCGTTTTTTTGTAGTGGTACGAATGTAACGTATTTGTTTTATTTTTTTTATAAATAGAAATCAGAAAAAAATTTTTTAAAAACTTGTGGGTTTGCAGCGTGTGTTAGTGGCTGGATTAATAAATATTTTTAAAGTAAATTACATCATTAAGCAAAAAATAAACTTATGGCAACACAAAATAAAAAAACTATTTCAGTTACTACTGTTGTTAATGCACCTGTAGCAAAAGTATGGGATTACTGGACGCTGCCACAGCATATTACCCAATGGAATAATGCTTCGGAAGATTGGCATACACCCCATGCACAAAATGATTTGCGTAAAGGCGGAAAATTTGAGAGCCGTATGGAAGCTAAAGATGGATCGATGGGTTTTGATTTTGGTGGAGTTTATGATGAAGTGAGAGAGCATGAGTTTATAGAATACACTTTAGAAGATGATCGAAAAGTAAAAATAATTTTTACTGCAGAAGGCAATGCTACAAAAATTGAAGAAAATTTTGAGGCAGAAGATGAAAATTCAATTGAATTACAACAGGGTGGCTGGCAGGCTATATTGGATAATTTTAAAAAATATACCGAAGGCAATTGATTTTATTATTTATTAAGGCAGTTGAAAATTATTTGGATACAGTGTGTAGCTTTGAGCATCATTTAATTAATTTCAACACATGGTGCCAACAGCCTTAAATTTACAGCCAATATTAAAAAACAACCTTGTAATTGCAACCCCGCTTTTGCCAGAAAATTTTTCTGCATTATTTAATGCGGCATCCGACCCCCGGATATGGGAACAGCATCCCAATAAATTGCGCTACCAGCAAAAAGAATTTGAAAATTATTTTACAGGAGCTATAGCATCTGGCGGTGCCTTTTTAGTAAAAGATGCCAAATCAAACCAGGTAATTGGCAGCAGCCGTTACAGCGATTATAACGAGGCCACACAAGCCATAAACATTGGCTATACTTTTTTTATTTGCAGCTGCTGGGGCAAAGGCTACAATTATGCTTTAAAAAAATTAATGCTCAATCATATTTTCCAATTTGTAAATACTGTAAATTTTTATGTTGGTGCTGTTAATAAACGATCGCAAATTTCTTTAGAACGATTTGGAGCCATTAAAACAGGAGAGGAGCAGACCGCTTATTATGGCGAAGCGCCCAAGCTGGATTATATTTACACCATCACAGCAATACATTGGGCGCAAATTAAAGATGCTTTTTACTAAAAGTGAATTATAAAAAAATGCATTAAATAAATTTTACAACTTTCAATACATAATTTAATAAAATGAAAAAATTTTTATTGGTGCTGTTGAATATGAGTTTGAGTTTTTTTGCGTTTACGCAATCGCTCAGCCATGTAATATTAAGCGGCGGCAGTAATTTAACTTCTTTTTATTTTAATACCAATCAGCAGGTAATTATAAAAGTTTCTCCGGATGGCCGGGTGTTGGAATGGGGAACATTAGTTACACCAGACCGTGTGGGTTATTACCAGGGTAAACTTGATGCTTACATGGGTAGGGTAGATTACTACACCGCCGATGCGGATGCTGCAATAAATGGTAAAGTAAAAAGTATTGGCACCTGCGCTGTTACTTATTATGGTTCGGGCTACCCCATTGCACAGCGAGGAAAATTAAAATCACTGGGCACTCTGGCTTTTGATTATTATACAGATTATGATAACGAGAGCTATAAAGGGAAATTAAAAACTGCCGGCGCAGTTTCTTTTAATTATTACGCTTCTTATGATAATGAAAACATGAGAGGCAAATTAAAAACAGTGAGTAACACAATGCTCTCCTATTATGCAGCATTTGAAGATAAACTTAACAAAGGCAAAATAAAAAATATTGGCGGCGTTGCTTACACCTGGTATAATGAATTTGACCGCAAAGAATACCACGGCGCAATGAAAACTGGCGCAGCAGTGCAAAAAGTAAATGGCATCATCTATGCGCTCTGGCAATAACCGCTTTATTATATTTTATATTGATCCCGGTTTTATTTTTTTAAAGCAGACTTAATCGTTTTCACAATCTGTAATTGCTAATCCATCGTATCTGTAAAGGTAATTTACTTTTATGCGATGTATTTTTATAGCGGTAATCATTTTTAGTGGCCTGCAGGTTTATGCTCAAAAAGATTCGGCACAAACTGTTTTTTCTTTACAATTGCACAGGGGAAAAACTGTGGTACATACGCAGGCAGTAAAAAATATTGCCGGTGCCAAACCTTATGGCATACAACTGGAATGGGCTAAACAGCAAACTAATTTTGCGGCTTATAATATCAGCAGTGCTTATGTAAAAACCGGGTGGGCTTTAAGTTATTTTAATTACGATATACCGGTTGCAGGTTATGGCATTATTGCCAACAGGTTTATAGAACCGCAATACCGCCTCACTAAAAAAATACATTTTGCCATCAGGGCTTCAGCAGGTATTTCTTACCTCAGCAATCCGAATGATGAAATTAAAAATCCATTAAACAATAATTACAGTTTATTTGTAAATCCATATATGCATTTGGGCACGGGTTTAAATGTACAGGTATCTCAACAGGTAACAGCGGGTATACAGGCAAATTTTCATCATATTTCCAATGGTAATATTAAGCAACCCAATAAGGGTATTAACTGGGTTACCACTGCCGTTAGTATGCATTATTATCCCGGCAATAATAATTTGCCAAAATATAAAAGAGTACAAAATAAATTTTGGAAAGCCGATAAAGCAATAGTGAAAGCTGGCGTATTTTATGTGCCCCACCAGGGTTATTTTGTAAAGTGGAATGCACAACGAAAATATTTAGTGGGCGCCTTTTCTCAAATAACCAAACAAATTGGCGGCGCCAGTGCGTTAACCGCCGGGGCAGAAGTGTATTATAATGATTTTGTACAGGATGCCGGTGTAAAAAAAATTACTTCGGGTGTTGTTGCAGGTGTACACGGTGGCCATGTTTTTTTGTTGGGCAAAATGCAATTCAGCCAGCAGGTTGGTTATGCATTGTATAATCGAATTTATTTTTTGCCCAACTTTTATCACCGCTGGGGATTGGAGTATGCCATTACTAACCGCCTGAGTATCGGCGGCAATTTAAAAGCTAACAGCGACAATGCCGATTTTTTTGATTTCCGGCTTGCTGTTAAATTGTAAAAAACTAAATCCTCTTATAAAATTTATTTTTTTGATATTCTGAAAAGTATTCCGCCATCGCTAACTACATACAACATGCCGTTAAGCTGGGCAATGTCTCTCATTCTTTCCCGCTGATCGTTCAATAAAACTTCTTCACCCACAACCTTATTATTTTCTATTATTAGCCTTACCACACGGGTGCTGCTTAGGCCGCAAATAAAAAGATTGTTCTTCCATTCCGGTATAGCATCAGCTGTATAAAAAATCATACCGCCGGGAGAAAGTACAGGATCCCAAAAATAAACCGGTTGCTGCATGCCTTCCTTTTGTTGAATAGAGTCACCAATTTTTTTGCCACTGTATTCTACTCCGTAAGTAATTATTGGCCAGCCGTAATTTTTTCCTGGCTTAATTAAATTTAATTCATCGCCACCCTGCGGACCAAATTCTGCCGCCCACAACTCACCCGTAACAGGGTGTGCATCCATACTTTGCGGGTTGCGGTGACCGTAAGAATAAATTTCGGGTTTTGCTCCAGCTTTATTTATAAATGGATTGCCGGGTGCAGCTTTACCATTTGTTGTAATTCTAAAAATTTTGCCCAGGCCGCTGTTAAGCCATTGCGATTGTTTTCTGCCTTCCAGTA
Organism: Ferruginibacter sp.; assembly: GCA_043756235.1. Taxonomy (GTDB): domain Bacteria; phylum Bacteroidota; class Bacteroidia; order Chitinophagales; family Chitinophagaceae; genus Ferruginibacter. The sequence continues at coordinate 33,631 of JAYURK010000083.1, forward strand.
TCGATCTTTCGCCGGAGGTTACAAATAGATAACCATCTTTATCAAACAACAGGCGGCTGCCAAAATGATACTCGCTGTTTAATGCCGGTGTTGCCCTGAAAATTACCAATGGTTTTTTAATAACAGTGTCATTAATATCCAGCTTTCCTTTAGCAACTGCCAATAAATTAACGCTGCCTTTTTGTTCAGAAAAACTCCAGTATATTATTTGATTAGTGGTAAAAGATGGATCGAGTGCTACGTCAAGCATTCCGCCCTGGCCCCTGTCATCTACTTTAGGAAAGCCAGTAATTTTTTTTACTAAAGATCCATCAGCATTACGAATTTCCATATACCCCGACTTTTCGGTAAGTAATAATTTTCCATCGGGCATGGGTATTATTGCCCAGGGCCTTCCTATTTTTTCTGCTAATTTTTCTACCTGGTAAGGTGTAGTAGTTTCAATGGCCGCTGCCCTTGTTTGGCCGGCTGCTCCTGTATTATAATTGCTGCCGGGCAAAGCAACTGTTGATGCTGCAGCGGTATCGGCAGCAACTGAAGTGTTGCTATCTTTTAGTTGAGTTTGAGAAGTTGAATTGTTATTGCAACTGTAAACGGTAAAAGTGGATGTGATTACCGCAGCGTAAAATAAAATTTTTGTTTGCATAATATTATAGTTAATGACAGTTGTAAAAATACGGCAGTTGGTTTAATTTAATAGTAAAATTTGTTAAGCCGCTGCAAAAGGAATGCGTACAATTTTTACAAATCTTTTTAAGTAATATTTATTTAATGGTGTAATGGTAACTCCATAGGCTTTGCCCGAAGTGGAATGAATGAAATTTATTTCACCATTTAATCTTTCAATTACAATGCCCATATGGCCAACTATGGTGCTGGCACTGTCGGTACCGGTAAATAAAATAAGGTCGCCCGGTTTGGATGCAGCTGTATCAACAGTTGCTCCGTAATTTGTAAAATCTACAGACGAACGGGGAACGGTGATACCAAAATGATTAAAGACATGTGTTATAAAACCTGAGCAATCTAACCCTGCAGCCGGATCGATAGATGCATATTTATAAGGAGTGCCGGTTAAGGTTTTTGCATATTCAATTAATTGTAGCGGAAAATCTTCACTGCTCACTATAACTTTATTAATGATAGCCCGGCGGAGCGTATCGGAATCAATAATTTTTTCTGAAATGATTACCGTATCGGGTGTAAACATTGCAATACTGTCATCGTTATTTGCTGCATCAGTATCTTTTGTAAAATAATTGCAACTGCAAAAGATAACTATGAATAAGCAGGAAAATATTTTCATAAAATAATTGGTATTAATGTTGTGAAATTACAGTTTTTTAGCGAAGCAGAAAGTCAACGCTACAATTATTTAGCTCTATATTTGAACTTTTATACCATGACGCTCAAACAAAAAACATATCAACATTACCTGAAGCTGATAAATACTAAAATACAGTTATTACAAAAAGTGCTGGATGATTTAAAAGAAAGCGGCAGCAATGAAACTAAAAGTACCGCCGGCGATAAACATGAAACTGCATTGGCCATGCTGCAAATTGAACAGGCTAATACAAGGGCGCAAATGAAAGAAGCCATTTCGCAAAAAGAGGTGATGGAAAAAATAGATCCATCGTTGGTGGCTACAATAATTGTAAACGGAAGTCTGGTTAAAACCAGCAGGGGTTATTTTTTTGTAAGTACCGCTTTAGGTAAAGCAGCAATAGAGGGAATTACCATTATTGCTTTGTCGGCGCAATCGCCATTGGGTATTAAATTAATGGGATTAACAAAAGGCGACGGAGCAACAATTAATAATTACCATTATGTAATTGAAAATATTGAATAATATTTTTTAGGCCACTTTATTTTTTCTCTTTAAAACCCACCACAATAACAGCATAGCTACCAAAGCCAAAATTAATTTGCCCTGCCAGCCAAAATTAGTAACCTGGTAAACTGCATATGCTTCCATAAGTAAGGCCGGTAATTTGCCCAGCGAACTTGCAATAACAAAAATTATAAAAGAAACTTTACCTACTGCTGCTGCAAATGTTATTAAACCAGAGGGAACAAATGGTATAAGCCGCAAAGAAAAAATAAGGTAAAAGGCATCATTGTTTTCAGCCTCAATTAATTTTTTTACTTTAGGATACCGTGACAATTTGTTAGTGGCTATTTTTTTAAAACCTTTACGGTATAAAATAAACGCAATGGCGGCACCAACGGCTTCACCTAAAAAAGAAATAAGGGTACCGTTCCAAAATCCAAAAAATAAAATGTTGGCCGCAGTAATAAATACACTGGGCACCACACCAATTACAGCTATCAGTATACTTATGCCTAAACTGATTAAAACTGCAAGCTGTGGGTTGTTTTTAAACAATTGCAACAAGTTATCGTCCACTTTTATTTTTTATTTTCAAAAATACTTTTATTGAAATTAATTACCATAAAACTCTTTATTTGCAACGTATTTTAAAAATCGGGCAATACATTTATAAAAGCCAAAACGCTGCTGTTAAAATAAAAAATTATTTAAACACAACAGGCCTCCTGATTTTTGGGAAGGTTTTATTATATGGAGGTGGCTTTAAGTTTTGCTAAGGCTTGCATAGTTTTTATCCATTTTCGCTTTTCCCTTTTGGTGGTGGGGGCTTTTGCATTTTTATAAAAATTAAGCAGGTTTACCTTAATGTTTTTATTTACCAATTTAAATTCGTTTTTATAAAGTTTTAACAACAGGCTGTTGTAAGCGGCATCTGCCATTTTATATTCTCCGGGTTCGGTATCACTGCCGGTATCAAAATCTATATTGGTAAATTGTACTTTTCCTTCTGCAACATTTTTAACAGCAACGGAGTAATGGTGTAAAACGGTATCAAAACTTTTGATAAATATTTTTTCAGCATTTGCATCTAGTGCTTTTATTTTTAAGGGGCGTAACGGACCCACTTTTGGTAAAACAAAAATTAGCCACGAAAGTGATTTGGTAAAAAAACCGGGTTGGTTATGGCTGCCGCCAAAATCGTGTTTGTAATTAGCTTTACTCATTTTATATTTAAAGCTGCGGCTGGTAGCAGTTGGTTGTGCTGCAAGTATCTCATTTTTTTTAAGCGACCAGGTAAGTTTTGTGATAAAGGGAAATAAATTTTTAACCGACCACCGAAACGTTTCTATTGAAACAGAAATATTACGAAAGATATCATTCACTTCAAGTCCGTAAGTTTTTCTAAAAGCTTTTTCTAAAAGGGGGAGAGATACATTAAAGCCAATAAAATTTCTATAAGCAATAGTTGCATAATTTCCCTTGGCGGTTTGTAATACATCAAATGCAAATTCAATTCTTTTGTGCGAAATCTTATCATCCTCGTAAGTAACCACGTTGCCAAATTTAGTTTTCATTTTTGGATATACCACCGGCACACAAATGTTGGTGCCAATTAAATGCCCGTACCTGTCGGCCATATAATGACTTAAATAACCCAATGCAAAAGCATATTCGTTTATATCTTTTGCTTCATCAATAAGTGCTGCAACAAAATCGCCGCTGCGTACATAATGCACCAGGTCGGTAAATAGATGGCTGCCAAAAGGAAAGTATCCCATGTCTGGGGCAATTGCACCGCCGTATGCATAAGCGTGGGCAATATTTAAAATAGAATCGTTGATGCCGGGATATTTTTTTAATAACAAAGGTTTAAGCGATTTTTCCCAGCTGGCATCTACAATGGCTTCGTGTGTAAGTACAGAGTATGCTTTAGTTTGACTGGTAAAACTAATGATTGTAAAAGCCAGCAGTAAAAATGTCTTTACAAAATAATTTAAACGGTAAGTTTTTATCATAGTTATCAGGTTTTACATGCCATCGTTTTTTCCGGTAGCCGTTTTTTTAGCTGCAGCAAAAATGCTTTTCCATACCAGGTAAAAAAATGATTTAGTAATATCTCTTTCCTGCGTTACATCATTTTTTCTTACTTCGCCATTTTGTGGGTTATTGTTAATTACTAAAAAATTTGCAACAAAACTTAACAGCACTTTCTTTTTGGTTACCGGCGAATCGGGTTTTAATACATTTAGTTTAAGATCTTTATACAGCAGGGTAGAAGTACCTTTTGCCATAGTATTGTTGCCAGTTAAATTGAAAGTTAATTTGTTGATAGTACCTTTTTTTATAGCCACCATTCCCAGGGGCTCACTAACCTGGTTTAATGCCGTGGCATTATAACTGCCTCCCGTGCCTGAAATAGTAAATGCGCCGTCGGTAGTGTTTAACGGCAATTGCCAGTTGGTTTGTATTGCACTAACGCCAAGGAAAGATGCAGTGGCATTCACGGTCATGATATTGTTTACAGCAATAACACTTTTAATATTGGTTACATTATTAATGGTGCTATTTACATTTTTAAAAAATACAATTCCGGGTTTTTCAGAAATGGCGCCCCTTTCTTTATAAGCAACATAACTGTCTTTTACTATCACCTTTTTTATGCTCACCGGCAATTTTACTTTTTGTAAAAGCTGGTGCGGATATTTTCCTACTTTGCTTGCCGGGTTGGGTGCAACTGTTCTGTCGTTAAAAACTTTTAAATTCAATTGAAGGCTTGCAGTTTCTGCAATTAACTGTTGTTCTGCAATAAGTGTTTTTATAGCTACACCATTTAAAGCAATATTTTTTATGCTGATGTTGTACAGATCGTTTTGAAACTGTATACTTTTTGCAAATGCAGCTTCGGTAAGTTTGGGCACCACCGCAAAACTGCTGATGTTTAAAGAAGAACGGGTACTGTTAATATCAAATGCACCTACTTTCATGTCGTACTTTTTATCTTCAGATGGAAAATTAAAACCATCTGCTGATAAAGCCCAACTGCTGGTTTTAATTAAATTTTTTATGGTAACTCCAGAAGATAGTTTTTGTATATCAACCGCTTTAAATTTTACATTGGTTAAAATAAATGGCGCAGCCGCAGTATTTTTTTTATCATACACCATTACTTTGGTATTGCCGATGGTAATTGAATTCAGCAGGGCTGCATCAAAATAATTGTTATCTATTTCTATTCCTTCGCTGGTAACATCGGCTTTTTTATTTTTGGTGCGGTAAAAGGTCAGAAGTCCTCCGTCGCTTATTAAGGATTCCGCTTTTAATTGTTGCTGAAAAACAAAAGCATCTGTAGAAATATTATTCAGTGATGTGTTGTTAATATCAAAAATTATTTTTCCTTCTTTATTTTTTTGTTGAAATTTTTTAAGCCTGATTAATTTTTGCGGCGCATTGTATTCCACATCGGTAAATGTTGCAGTGTTATCGCCGTTTTTAATATATACTTCTTTTACTGCGGCCACTACATCTTTTACAAAATAACTCATCACGTTTTGATAATTCTTTGTACTGTCTACCCTGAAATTTTTTAACACCACCCCAATATCTTTTAAAGCAGTGTGGGGTTCACCCGATATATCCGAAAAGTAAACCATTCCGTTTTCTATTTTTATTTCTTCTGATTGGATGCTTTTAAATTTGCCCAGTATTTTTTCGTAAATGGCCAGTGTATCATAACCCTTCAAAGTGTCTTGCTTTTTTTTACCAGAGCTGATAATGTACACCACAGGCTGGCGTAATAAAATAGATTTTGCCTGAATGTTGTTGCCACTTACCAGCCCGGCGATGTTAACACCTTTTACAGTTATTTCTCCAATACGGATATTGTATACAGACGCTGCGGATGCGGTATCAAAGCTGGCAAGTTGCTGCTGTAACGAATCGGATTGCAACCTTACATTGTAAAATGAAGCATTGCCATTAACCTCATCAATTGATAAACTGTCGTACTTAATAAAATATAAACTATCAGTTTCTTTGTTTACTGCAGTTTCAATTTTATTTTTAATAAATCCTTTTTTTATTTGTTGCCAGTATATCCAGCCACCCAGCAATGCCAGCACTAAAATTATACCTGCAATTTGTAATGATTTTTTCATATTAAGCTTTTAATTCTGCGCAGGTTTAAAAGGGCAGTCCTAATGCAATATTTAAAATAAGATTTTCTCTCCTCCATGCACCGCTGCCAAAATTAAATTGATTCAATACCCATCTTTGTCCCTCGGGTAAAAAAGGTTTGCGCAGCGGCACACCTAAATCGGCACGGATAATTAATACCGTTGCATCAAAACGAATTCCAAATCCCGATGCTACTGCAATTTCTTTATACCAGTCTTTACTCAATTTTCCTGCAGGGCCAAAAAGTAAAGTATCTTTTGTCCAGATGTTTCCGGCATCAACAAATAAAGCAGCGCTTACACTTTTATTAAGCGGAATTCTTAATTCCGAATTCAACAAAATTTTATAATCACCACCAATAATTTGAAAGAAACGCTGGTTTTCTATGGTGGGTTTATAACTGCCCGGCCCTAAACTGCGTATCCTAAAACCACGGATAGAACTGGAGCCACCAATAATATATTGTTTTGAAAAAGGCAATAATGCCGAGTTGCTGTAAGGTATACCCACACCCAGTTGTATCCGGTTGGCAAAATCCCATTTGTTGGGCAGCAAACGTGTATAGTGCAGCGAAAAATCGGTTTTTACATATTGCGCAAACGGGGTTCCAAAAATAGTTTTTTCCCTAAACCTTTTTGCACCGGTAATTAAACCGGCAATGTTGCCCGACAGATCTATACTGGCATTAAAATAAATTTTATTTTTTCTGTTACGCTGTGCACTGTTGTAAGTGTACGAAAAATAAGTACCCAGTATGGCTTCGCTGTAAACATTTAATAAGAGTGCCGGGGATACTAAAGCCTGTTTATAAAAAGTATCGGTAATGCCGGTGGCATTAAGATAGCTTAATGAGAAGGGGGCAAAAGTAAATTCGTTTCTTATATTTTGTTTCCAGGTAAAATCATACTGCAGGCGAAATAAATTTTTTGTGTAAAACAATTGCCTCCGGTATAATTCGTACCCTACTAATAAATTGGTATTGGGCGGATAAAAATTATTTTCTTTTAAACGTAAAAAAGGAATAGCATAACGTGGAAATTTAATGCTTGCTTCGCCACCAATACGGTAACTGTTGTTGTTGCGTAATGAATCTGCAAACGATACTTCAAAACCGGTATAGGCTTTTACAGTAAGTAATTCGGCTCCTTTAAAAACATTTCTGTTCCGCCAGTTTATACTTACCTGCGATCCGATTATATTATTTTCTTTTGAAAATGCATCAATGGCCGCCTGCAACGATTTCTTTTTTGCAGGAGTTAAATAGTAATATACATTCATGCGCTTCTCAATGCCGGAATCTTTTAAAGGTTCAAACCTGTTTTTTACAAACTTAAAGGCGCTGATATTTATAAACCTGTTGAGCGTTGTATTTTGCGAAAGACTGTTGTACACACTTCCCGGCCGGTAAGTAATGTTTTGGGCAAACAGCCGGTTGTTGAATTTATTTGTGGTGTCTTTAATTATTAAATTATCAAAACGGTTGGCGCCATACAAACTGGTATCCAGTTGCGGCGATAATAAGGTGTAATTAGGAAACACAATGATGTTATTTATTTTGTAGGCGTGTTTGGCCAGCTCCGGAATAGTTTTTTTTACATTTAAATATAATGCTACGCCACGATCGCCAAGAGTGCTGTCGGCATATGCCATTAAATAATCAGGATTAAAATAATAATAACCCTTTGTTTTTATGTACAAATCCAGTTGATCTCTTTCTGCACTGATATCACTTAAGCGATAGGGTTGCCCGGTTTTTAAAATGCCATTATTTTTTTGGCGTTCCTGTAATAATTTTAAAAGGTTGGTGCTGTCGCTAACCCAGGTAATACTTTTTATGGTATACTGTGGTTGCACCTGTGCGGTATAAACAGCTTTGGTAAAATAACCGCTGTTTACAGTATCACCCTGTACAGTGGTATGAAAGTAGCCGGTGTTTTCCATAAACGACTGCATGTTTTCTGCAGTAACTTTTGCATTAACGCGGCTGCTGAGTACCGGGGCTTCTCCCAATCTTTTTCTTAATAATGCCCGTAATCCTCTTTCGGATTTTTCGGGATCGGGCTCGCCAATTTTATACCACCACCAAACTTTATAAGGCTGACCAAGAAAAAATTTATTTGCTCTTGGTGTAACGGCAAGCTTTAATTGCTTTCTTAAATTTCTGCTGGTGGTTTTAACTTCAGCATTTTTTTTTACAATAACTGTACTGCCCCGGTACAGTTTTTCGCCGGCAGGCAAATACCGCTTTACGCTGCAGGAACTTATTGCGGCTAAAAAAAATAACGCTATGGCAAACTTCAAATTCATGTGCTCTTATTATATCTATTTCTTTTTTCTGCGAAACAATTCATTAAATTTTTCATAATCGATGGTGGCCACAAAGCCCACTCCGGTTTCTACCACGTAACCATCTATCACTACTTCAAATTGATTTTTGCGATAGGCCCTCAATAAATATTTACCATCCTTGGTAAGTTTATATCCGATAGTTACATCGGGTATAAAACTATTATTTTGTTTATCTGCCGCGGTTTGGCCCTGCACGCCAAAATTTTTGCCAATGCTTACGGTTAACTTATCATCTAAAAAAGTTTTGCTTAAGGCAACATTTAAATCGGTGCGCTGGTTGTTACCGCCATTGGCATAATCACGGTAGCTGTTTAAATTTAAATCAATATCAACACCTTTTAATAAATTGCCGGCTATTTCATTTAGTGCAGAAGATAAAAACTGGCTCACACTCTGCCGGGCAATGTCATTAAAATCGTCGCCGTTGCCTTTAAAAAAGTCGCTGCTTTGCTCTCCGGTAAATCTCCCTAATAATAATAAAGAAAACACCTGCTTGTTAGTTGCAGATTCATCACCTCTTATTTGTGTAAGTTTATTTTCGATGGTGGTTCTTAATTCACTACTGATGGCAGAATTGTCATCGGGCAATTGAATATCAAATTTTATTTCGGGTTGACTAAGCACACCGGATAAATATAATATAACTTTAAAAGGAACTTTTTGATTAAAAGAATTACTCAGCAGGGGATCTACTGTTCCCACTTCGTTGCCCAGTAAATCTCTGGCCGAAGTAATTACAGTATAAGCGGCGGTAGCATTTATTCTTGCTCTTAAAGGTTCGCCGGCAAAATAAATACTGCTGCCTTTTACCAAAATAAATTTGCGTTGCAAAAACTGGTAGTTAAATAAATAGTATCCATTATCTAATTCGTAATTACCTGCAAGTATAATATTGCCACCAGGGTCTACACCTGCATTTAACTGTGCATCTCCCTGTACTTTTATTTCATCGCCGGTAGAGGGATCAATAAGAATAGTTAAGGCGGCGGTTTTTGGTACTTCTATATTCAAATTGTAATTAAGAAATTGTGCAAAATTTGATTGCACTTCTTTTGCTTCCACAAAAGGAATTACAGGAGGGTTTATGTCAAAAGTATCACGGTCGATAAACCTTACAATACTTCTGCCTTCATCTTTACTGTAACTTCTTTCGGGCACTACAATCCTTACATTACTGTTGTTGTTTACATAAATATCTCCCTGTATATCCGGCGAAACTGCATTACCGGTTACAGAAATATTAGCATCTATCGAAGCATAACCATACAACTGATTATTGATGGCTTTTGCAGCATTGAGTATTATAAAATCAGTGGCATTAATGTCGATATTAAAATCGAAGGCGTTGGTTTTGCTCACCGCAATATCACCGTCAATTTTCATTTGATGATCCAATGAATCTCTTACAATAAAATTATTCAGTTTTACAACAGGATAATCAAAAGCTATTTTTTGATTATCTATTTTAAATGCTGTGCCCAGTTGGGTAATAGTAAAAGTGGTGGTATCAAAATTTAAACTGCCTTTCCAGGTGGGGTCTGCAAATTTGCCCGAAGCAGTAAAATCGCCCCATACATTGCCCTTTGCATTTTTTATTGCGCCGCCGGTAAAACCCTGTAAAGTGGTAATGTTTAATTTTTTTACTGTTGCAACAGCATCAAATTCCTGCAACTCGTTATTTAAATAATAATTTCCGTTGGCAGTAACATCGTTGCCATTACCCGTTAATCCCATTGTTGCGGTAATGTTATTTTCCGATTGTTTTTGTGCAGCGGCCGTAATATCGCCCAAGGGCTGCTGCATTATTGCAAGGTTGGCAATAGTAAGGTTGCCGGTAAACGCCGGTAATTTTTTATACAAATCGCTCACTTCAATTTTTGCATCCATAATGCCACTGGCAAAAACGGTATCATTATTAAGGATAGAGCTGATACTTTTTAAATTAAAATTATCTATCAACACATCAATAGGGCTGTTGTTAACCGGCTGCCTGCTGCTGATGAAAATTTTGCTGGTGTCGCTGGTGATAGAAAAGTTATTGATGATTAAACCTGAGGGTGAATATTTAATATAATTATCACTGGCAACTTTCCACTTTTCGTAGTTTAAAAGCAAACTGTCTTTTAAACTAAAAGAGTAATAATCATCTTTGCTGTAAAAAGAAGCTTTCAATCCAAACCAGTCTCTTGCTTTATTATCCTGGGTTTGAGCGTTCATTAATATACTGTCGTTGGCAGCGCTGCCATTTAATTTAGTGCCGTAAAAAGTATTGGTGGCATAATTTAAAGTGTCAAAATTTACCACATAATTTATGCGTTCATTTTTTGAAGCAATGTTTATGTTACCGTTGCGCAAAGTATTATTTTGATAATTTAAATACGGAAGGGTGGTAGTTAAATTTAATGCACTGTCGGCATAGGCAGATGCAAAGCTTCCCTTAAAATCAATGTCCTCATAATCTTTTAAGCCAGGCACTATGCCAATAAGAAATGGATGTTTTTTTATAACACCTTTAAAATTTACTTGCTGGTTATTGATAGCCGCGGTAGTTGTTGGAGTTGCAATTTTGTAATAGTGATTTATATATTGAATGATGGCATCTCCAATTTTATCATAATCAAAAGCGCCATTAGTATTAACATTGGCAAAAGGAGCATTTAAAGTAATATCATCTTTTCCTTCAGTAGAAGTGGCCAGCAACGATATGGTATCTATAGCATAAAAATTTTTACCCAATTGCATTTTTATAGAGTCTATAAAAGTATTAATCTGCAACTGGCGGGGTTTTAAATTATCTGCATCAAGGTTAGCTAAAAATGAAAAGTTCAGCGTGTCTTTATATAAATGTAATTTTTGTAATTGTGCAGTATCCACATTAACAAAACCATTTATAGTTGGATATTCATTTTTCACATTAGTTTTTATATCATATTGAAGAACCAGGTTGCTGTCGTTAATATTTCCTTTACTCTCAATAAAGCCTGCATTAAACACTGCTGTTACATTAGCATTTTGATAATTATATTTATTGTATTGCAATTGTTTAACCGCAGCTGTAATATCCGAGCGCATGGTTTTGTAATTAAAGCCGGTGCCTTTTGCTTTAAAAGTTCCTGTTATATTTCCAATAATACTGTCCTGGCTAATCATCCTGCCAATGGCAAAATTGTTGGTAGTTATAAACAGATCGTAAACCGCCCTTTCCGGATCTTTAATATTTTTGATAAAACCTTTTACTGTTGCAGGGCCATAACTGCCGTCTAATTTTGCATCGGCTACCAGGTTGTTGATATCACCGGAAATTTTTCCACTAACGATTGTTTTTGATGGCAAATTTATTTGCGGTGGTAAACTGCCCGGCGGAATAAAGCCCATGATAAAATTTTTATCAAAACTGCTTTTGCCTAAGGCAACATCATATTGCAGTGCAGCAGGGTTTAAAATATTTTTTAAATTTATTTTTCCATTTACTGCAAACCCTTTGCCGCTGGCTTTTATATTTGAAAACAATTCATTCCTGTTGCCGCTAATTCTGCCTGTAAGATTTATCGTTGCCGGCACTTGCGATAGTAGTTGCTGATTTTTTTTGGGCACAAACTTTAACAGGTCAACTTTTTTAATAAAGCTTCTATCTATATACAAATCATAATTAAATTTTGCTGCATCAGTTAAATTGTATAATGTGCCGTGTGCATTTACAGTGCTGCCCGATAAACCTGATAATTGTAAAAAGGGCAAATACACCATGGCAAGGTTGCCCCTTAACTCGGTATTAAAATTTACGAGGTTGTTAGCAAACTGTGCAGGAGGAAAAGTTTTTTTAAGAAATGGAGCCAGTAAGTAAAGATCATTAAAAGCAATGGTGGAATTTTTAAGTGTGGCTGAAATTAAACTGTTACGTGGATTTTTTGTAATGGCAGCAATGCTATCGTATTTAATTTCAATAAAATCCTGTATTAAACTTTTGGGATTTTTTACATAAAGGTCTTTAGCAGAAAAAATAGTGTCGGTCATTAAAAAATCTGCATGTGCTGTATCTATTTGAAAACCGCTGGTATCTTTAAATTGAAGTTGATTTATTAGAGCAGCCGTTTTATTTACCGAGTAATTAAAATTTACAATATCGGCACCCAGGTTTTTTACATCAAAATGTCCAAAATCAAAACCATCTTTTATTGATAAGTTATTATCATCAAATTTTATATTGTTGTTTGAAAGCAAAATTTGCTTTGCATTTATCATCCATGGAATTATAGTGGTATCAATTACATTCCTGGCTGCAATTTTATTTTTTGGATTAGTAAACCTGATAGTGGAACTGTCCAGCAAAATGGTATCAGCAGTTGCTGTAGATTGGGCCAAACTAAACAACACATTACTTAAACCAAGTTTTGTAACGTTGTTAGAATAATACAGCCCCGATATTTTATCTTCAACAATTACATTTACATCACTGATATTAAAATGTGCTGCCGTAAGAAAAAATTGATAGCCGGGTTTTTTAATGGTATCAACAGATGGCGAAACAGTGCTATCCTTTATTTTTTCTTTATAATTGTTCATAAAAAAATTAATACCAGATGCTGTAAAATTTTTAATTGCAAAATTTGTTCTGTCGGGTTGAAATTTATTTAAAGTGGCATCAAGATTTTTTATGCTGGCATTAAAATCTGACCCATCGTGTTTATCTTTAAACTGTAACACAACGTTAGTAAAGATTAAACGGTTTAAGGTTAATTTTAACTCTGCTGTATCGGTATTAACCTGGCTAACAGGTTTGTTGCCGGAGAAGGCGTTTATTAAAAATTCGTAGTTAAACAGTGTATCATTTTCGGGCCGGTTTACATTTAAAAAAATGTTTTTGAATAATAATTTTTGAATATCGGTATTACCCCTCATCAGTTTAAACATATTGATGTCGGCAGAAATTTGTTCACCAAAAATTAAGGTATCCTTTTTTTGATCTTCGATATATACATTATTTATTTCTATCCATTCCGGTAATCTGTAATTGATGGAGCCGATTATAACCTTAGTTTTTAATTTATCGGTAAGGTAAGTTTGCACCCGGTTTTTTACCAACTTTTTACCAACTGGTAAATTGATAAACAGAAAAAAAAGACACAGCAGAACAATCATCCCTGCAAGTGAGTACAATACTATTGTGCCCGCTTTTTTTATTGTTTTTTTATAAGGCATTTATTGATGCAGTGTTGAAAATAATTTACTTCTTTAAGCGGTCATTTAAGCTTTTAGCTAATTTGTTTTTACCAGCTGCCTGTATAATGAAATTATTGTGCCGTTACCGCGGCATGTAAGTTTCATTTAATTAGTGGAAATTCTCCGGTATTTCTTCTCAATATGTGGAATTTGTTCCTCACACAATCCAAGTGCCACATGTTTGCCGTATCTGCATCATTTGGTACAACTTTTGAAATTTTAATAGTACAAACTACTAAAAATCTTAATCATGCAGCACATCAACCACAACACAAATTTTCAATTTTTAAAGAAAAAAATTAAAGAAATTAAGATGGCCATGTTCAGAACTGAAATAGATGCTGAACTGAAATTACCTAACAATATCATTCAGACTTTTAGAGTTGATAACGATGGTACTGTTTGGTTTTTTACTTCCTGTAATGGTAACTATGCAGATAACATTGACCGTAATTTTTATGCTTATCTTAATTATTATAAAAAAGGAAGCGGTTGCCGTTTGCAGTTAAGTGGTGTTGCAACCATAGTTGAAAATGAAGATGATGGTTTAATTTCAATTGATACCGTAACAAAAATGGTGCTGGTAAAAATGAAAATTATGCAGG
>JAYURK010000084.1:0-15633 GCA_043756235.1 Ferruginibacter sp.
TGGATTAATCAATTTTCTTGCAGACTATATCAGCAATAAATATGCTATAAACCCTTATCCACACTGCATTTAATAACTTTTTAAGGGACGACTAATTACTATTTTTAAAAACGATTATTTGATTGGTACTTTTTTAGGATTGCTTTCGGCAGTGGTGGATAATGTGCCATTGGTAGCCGCAGCACAGGGCATGTACGATTTAAATACTTATCCCACCGATCATCCTTTTTGGGAATTTTTGGCGCTCACTACAGGGAGTGGCGGTAGTGCAATTATTATTGGTTCGGCTGCAGGCGTTGCCGTAATGGGAATAGAACAAATTAATTTTATCTGGTACCTTAAAAAAATTAGCTGGATTGCATTGGTGGCTTTTGCAGTGGGTATTGGGGTGTTTTTGTTGCAGCAGTATTTAGTGGGGTAAGTTTTCAAAATACGGCACTTCATCATTACTTACCTTTTCTTTCTGTTGCCAGTATGCTAACGTTACCACCTGGCCGCTTTTTGTTTTTAGCAACCTTCCAAAAATAGCATTGATAGCATTAAAGGTATAATCAGTTACGCCAACTGTAAATGTTTCAGGCATTGCTAAACCCTTGGAGGGTTCCAAACCCTCCAGGAGTTCTGCTGCAGGCGCTGCTGCTTTAGGCGGAGGCGAAGCAACTACCACAACCGTAAAACCATTTTGCTGCAGCAATTCTTTTAAAAATTGAACTCTTTCCGACGTAACATTTTTTTCAACAATGCCGCATTTAACGCCGTCTAATTCTTCAAACTCGTGATTTTTATTAAGTGCCATAGTGCCCCCATCCCCTGGGGAGTTATTTAAAGTTTATAATTTTATCAATCAGCTTGCATAAAGTTAAGTTCAATTTTACACTACAGTGCGAATAACTCCCCTTTAGGGGATGGGGGCTTAATTGAGCGAAACAATATAATCATATACCCAGCTCAACAACCCCGCCGCAATAATACCTCCTCCACAAATTATTAAACCAAATTTTACGGATGGCTGCAATACAATTTTTTCAACCGCTGCGTCATTCTTATCCATAAATACCGAACGTATCACCCTTAAATAATAATACAAAGAAACAATCATGTTTAATGCCGCAATAATAATAAATGCATAATTAGCTTTAGCGGCACCGGCGGTAAGTAAAAATAATTTACCAAAAAAACCCGCTGTTGGCGGAATACCTGCAAGAGAAAATAATGCCAGTGCCAATACCCAGCTTAAAAATTTATTGTTTTGATAAAAGCCTTTATAGTCGGCAATATTTTCTTTACCGGTTTGCGCTGCAATAGTTGCAGCAACTCCAAATGCTGCCAGGTTACTAAATACATAAATCAAAATAAAATAAATAACTGATGTAATGCCCTGGATAGAATTACTGCTGATACCCACTAAAATAAAGCCAACTTGTGCAATTGAAGAAAAAGCCAAAAAGCGTTTGATATTTTGCTGGCGCAATGCAAATAAATTTCCAATGATCATGGTGATAATGGACAAAAGCATAACCATATTGTACCAAACGGTTTCCACAGGCTGAAATACTTTGTACAATGTTGCAATAAATACAAATGCAATAGCGCCTTTTGATATTACCGAAAGAAAAGCAGTAACAGCAAACGGGGATCCTTCATAAACATCAGCCGTCCATAAATGAAAGGGTACGATGGATAATTTAAAAGCAAAAGCACTTATTAAAAAAACAAATGCTAATATTTGCAGTGAACTTCCCGTGAGTAAAGCAGGTAATTCTGAAAAACTTATTGTACCCGTTGCACCATACACTAATGAAATACCAAACAGCAAAATGCCTGATGAAAATGCAGAAGATAAAATCATTTTCATTGCCGCTTCGGAAGATATCTTTTTTTGCAGATCGAAATTGGCTAATGCAGCAACAGGTATTGTCGCCAGCTCCAATGATAAGTAAAACATTAAAAAATTGCCACTGGATAATAAAAAAAACATGCCTAATAATGCGGATAGCATCAGTATAAAAAATTCGGCTAGGTGGTCTGTTTTTTTTAACCAATCAGCAAACAATAATGAAATTAAATACACGCCCAAATTCAAAATGCTTTTTTCAAAAGCTATCAAAGGATTAGTTTGATACATATTATCAAACAGACTGCCATCAACATTCATAAAAAATCCTGCAATAAAATTCAATAGCAACAGCAACTGTATTATTGATAACAGCGTATCATTTTTTATTCCCTTGCCCAGTTTTATAAAAAGTAAAAAGAATATGATGCCGGTAAGTATCAGTTCACTTTTCAATATTGTAATAAATTCGTTCATTCTTTATTTTTATAAACCGAAAAGGTTTTTAAACCCTTATCGGTACGTTTATGCTTTTATTTTACTGCCTGTATTTTCTGCATAATTATTTCAGCCCCGGGTTTTATTAAATCGTTTAACCAAAATGGTGCAATGCCAATGGCTAATATTCCTGCAATTAAAATTATGGCGGCTAATTTTTCATTCCATTTAGCATCCGTTAAATGACTGAAATTTTCTTTTATTGGCCCCATGGCTGTTTTGCCTACCGCTCTTAAAATATACACTGCCGTTACAACAATACTTAAGCAGGCCTCAACAGTAGCAATACGGTGAAATGCATCTGCATTTTCCCAGGAGCCAACAAAAATGGTCATCTCTGCAACAAAACCACTAAGCCCGGGTAAACCCAAAGAACATAATCCAACAATAAATAAAACAGTTGAAATAAAAGGCATGGTTTTTAAAAGTCCGCCCATTTCATTTACCTGCCTTGTATGTGTACGTTCGTAAATCATTCCTATTACTGCAAAAAATAAAGCCGTCATTAAACCATGACTCACCATTTGCATTACAGAACCGGTGATAGCAGTTTTAGTTAACATGCCAATGCCTAATAAAACAAAACCACAATGGCTTACCGAGGAATAAGCATTGATGTATTTTAAATCCGTTTGCATCATAGTAGCAAAGGCGCCATACAAAATTGCAATAGATGCCAATACAATAATAATGTTGGCATATTCTTTTGCGCCATCAGGCATGATGTAAGTGGCTACACGTAAACAACCATATCCTCCCAACTTCATAGAAATACCTGCAAGAAACATTGACCCCGCAGTTGGCGCAGAGGAGTGACCATCGGGCACCCAGGTATGAAAAGGAAACAATGCAGTAAACACACCAAAGCCAACAAACAATAATGGAAAACAGATCAATTGAGTTTGCACAGGAATATTTGTTGCAGTCAGTTGCAATAAATCAAAAGTTTTTCCGCCGCCACCAAAATACATTCCTAATAAACCTACCAATACCAATGCAGAACCAAACATTAACAGCAGCGCCAGTTTATTGGCACTGTATTCTTTTTTGCCGCTTCCCCAAATGCCAATTAATAAATATTTGGGTATCACTGCAATTTCTAAAAAGAAAAACAGGATGAATAAATCTAAAGAAATAAAAAAACCATAAGCGCCAAAACTTAATAAAAGTAACAGAAAATAAAATTCCTTCGTCATTTTTTCTACATTCCACGATACCAGCACGCCGGCAATAACAACAAATGCTGTTAACAAAATCATGGCTATTGCTATGCCATCCACACCAAAATGTAAACTGATATTCCAGCTGGGAAACCAGTTGTATTGCTGTTGAAAAATAAAATTTGCATTTTGGCCATTTTGCCTTGCAGTGTTGTACGCAGAAAATAATCCAACTGCCAATGCCAATTGAATAGCTGCACCAATAAAAGCAGTCCAGCGGATTTGTTGTTTATTTTTTAAAATTAAAACAACCAATGCTGTAAGTAAAGGAACCGCTAAAAGCAATAATAAATTCATGCTGTTATTTTCTTTTTTCCAAATTTGGATATACTTGTAAAAATTTTTTCAAAACTCTTTTTAAAACTCTCCAAGAGTTTGCTGTTAATATTTTCAAGTGTTTAATAATCTTAACTCTTAGGGAGTTACACTCTCTTCAAAACTCTCCAAGAGTTTGCTTGTAATACTTTCAAATGATTAATGATCCAAACTCTTGGAGAGTTAAGCTGTTCTAAAACTCTCCAAGAGTTTGCTTTTAATTCTTTTAAGTTTTTAATAATCTAAACTCTTGGAGAGTTAGGCTGTTCCAAAACTCTCTTCAAAACTCTCCAAGAGTTTGCTTGTAATACTTTCAAGTGATTAATGATCTGAACTCTTGGAGAGTTAGGCTGTTTTTAAAACTCTCCAAGAGTTTTCTTTTAATGCTTTTAAGTTTTTAATAATCTAAACTCTTGTAGAGTTAGACTATAAAAAGTTCATGCTGTTATTTTCTTAATGTTTTTTATAAGGAAGTCAAGCTTTAAAAGCTTGACTTCCTTTGTTTACTTCCACAAATAAATAAACAAAACCGCCAAACCAATTACACTTGCCAAAAAATAAATACCGTATTGCTGCACTTTACCCGACTGCATCTTTTTTATTTTTTCTGAAATGAATTGTGTGGTGTTGCCGGTTGCGTTCATTAACCCATCAACGATATTTTTATCAAACCATGCTGCTGGCCTTCCCATTAAATTAAAAATTATTTTCTGTGTGATGAATAAATAAATTTCATCAATATAGAATTTATGATAAGCAGATTTATATAATCCACTTAAGGAGGCCGCCATTTTATCAGGCTTATCGTTTTGATTTTTATACAACCACATGGCGGTAAAAATTCCAATTAATCCCAGTGCTACCGGCGCAATAGAAAATGAAAGATGAATTTCGGATGCTAATGGTTTCCCATCGGAACTAACATATTTTCCGAAAGGAATAAAACCTGTTACCGCTGCACCTATGGCTAATAAAATTAAGGGCAGCATCATTGCAAAACCGCCTTCGCCTTTATGTTGGCTATGAACCTCATTCCCCGCCTTCTCTCCCGAAAGTATCGGAATCTGCGACAAAGGAGAAGGAGCCTTATTCCAGAAAATAGAAAAGTATAATCTAAACATATAAAATGCCGTAAGCCCAGATGTAATTAAAGCAACATAATAAATAGAAGTGTTGTTGTGATACGCTGCAAGCAAAATTTCTTCTTTACTAAAAAATCCTGCAAAAGGAGGAACGCCTGCAATAGCCAAACAGGCAATTAAAAAAGTGATATGAGTTATGGGTAAATATTTTCGCAAGCCGCCCATATCTTTCATTTCGTTGCTGTGAACATAATGAATAACAGCACCGGCGCCTAAAAATAATAACGCTTTAAACATGGCGTGTGTAAACAAATGAAACATGGATGCGGTATAACCCAACCCATCTTCGCCACCATATTTTGAAACGCCCAGTGCAAACATCATGTATCCTATCTGGCTCATGGTGGAGTAGGCCAACACTCTTTTTATATCAGTTTGAGTGCAGGCAATTATTGCAGCAAACAATGCAGAGAATGCACCCACATAACCAACAATCTCTAATGCATCGGGTGCTGCAATTGCAAACACAGGAAATAATCTTGCTACTAAAAATACACCTGCTACCACCATTGTTGCAGCATGGATTAAAGCAGAAACAGGAGTGGGGCCTTCCATAGCATCGGGCAACCAAATATGTAAAGGGAACATGGCGCTTTTTCCGGCGCCGCCAATAAAAACTAAAACCAATCCCCAGGTTAATGCTGATATACCAAGGAAAGATGCCGATAAAATATTTTTTAAAGCAGTTGATTCCGGCGATGTTAAATCTGCTATTAAAATATTAAAATCTAATGTGCCGGAATAAAAAGATAAAATTAAAATGCCAATTAAAAAACCAACATCTGCAAACCGTGTTACAATAAATGCTTTTTTACATGCGGCAACTGCAGCAGGTTTATCATAATAATATCCAATCAATAAAAAAGAAGACAAACCTACCAGCTCCCAAAATATGTACATTTGAAAAATGTTGGAAGCCACCACTAAGCCCAGCATAGAAAAAGTAAACAGTTCTAAAAATGCATAATAGGTGGCAAAACGTTCGTCACCCTTCAGGTACTCCAAGCTGTAGATGTGCACCATCAATGAAATAAAAGTAACCACTACAATCATCATCATTGAAATGGGATCTAACAGTACACCCATATCAATTGATAAATTTTCAGAAAATTGTAACCAGGTATATTTAAATGCAATTATTCTTGGATAATTACCTGCACTGTAGTTTGAAAAATATTGATACGCCACATAAATTGCCAATACAGTTGATGCTAACATTAATGTTGTTGCAATAATGCCGGCAGTATTTTTAAAATATTTCCTTCCAAATAATCCCAACAATAAAAAACCTGCCAGTGGCAGTAAGGGAATAAGCAGTATGTAAAAATTGTTTGGCATAATGACCTCACCCTCGTTCCCTCTCCAAAAGAGAGAGAGGCCGGGCTTTTAGTGTTTAATCAAAATTTGTAGCTAAGCATTTCAACACTAAATCTTTTTTCAACTTTAATAAATTACATCCAACTTCGCTTCAATCTTCTCCTTTTCCCTCCCCATGGGGGAGGATAGGAGGGGCTGAGGGGCTGGGCTCCTAATATTTCATCTCTTCCGCATTTTCCACATCAATCGATTTATGGCTTCTGTATAAATTTATTATTATCGCAATAGCAACGGCAGCTTCTGCAGCAGCAATGGCAATTATAAAAATGGAAAAAAACAACCCATCCATTTTATTGGGCCACAAATATTTATTGAAAGCAATAAAATTCAGGTTAACACTATTTAAAATAAGTTCAATACTCATCAGCATAGTAACTAAATTTCTTCTTGTAAAAAAACCATACACACCAATAAAAAATAGTGCAGTGCTGATGAATAATATTTCGTTTAATCCGGGATGCATTAAATGTTTTCAGTGTTAGGTTTTGTGTGTGGGTTTTCTCCCCTTTTGGGGGAGTTAGATGGGGCCGCAATTACTATTGATCCAATTAATGCTGCCAACAATAAAATACTCACCACTTCAAAAGGTAAAGCGTAACCGCCTTCTTCGGTGCCCAGCATTTGGTTGCCAATATTTTCTACACTCGGTTCAACAGCGGTTGCAGTGATACCAATAAATTTATGCTGAAATAATTGCACCAGTATTAAGGCCAGTCCGCAAAATGCAGCTAAGGCCGCAAACAATTGCCTGCCCAATTTTTGTTGCGGCATTTTTTCACCAGCCTGTTGTGTTAAAAAGATAGAAAAAATAATGAGTACCACAATGCCCCCAACGTACACAACAATTTGAACGGCTGCAATAAATTCGTATTGCAACCAAAAGTAAAAACCTGCAATACCAATTAAAGCAAACAATAAATAAATAGCAGCACGAAATATTTGGCGTGTTGTAACGGCAAGCAATGCACTCCCTAAAGTAAGTGCCGCAAGCAAGTAAAATATAATTGTTGAACCTTCCATTTAAGTTTTTAAATTATTATTTTTCGCTTTCATCTTCTCCATTTACCCCTTTAGGGGATAGGGGTTTATTCCACCCCATCCATAATTTTCGATCCCGGGTTATTCAAAATCTTCGTCAACTCGGCCCTGTCAAAAACGCTGTGTTCAAATGTTTGTGCCATTACTATTGCATCACTCGGACAAGCTACCACACACAAATTACACATCGTACACAATTCTAAATGATACACTAATTTATCAATAGCTTTTTTCTTTTTTCCTTCCTGCGACAGTTCATTTTTAAAAATCACTTTAATGGTGCCATTGGGGCAAGCCAGTTCGCAAGCCTGGCAGCCGGTGCAGCGGTGTTCATTTTTTTCATCATGCGGCATTACCACTTCTCCTTTAAAACGTTCGGGCAAATTCAATGTATCCCTGTTATCAGGATATTGTTCGGTTATAATTTCTTTATGATGCGTAAAATAATAACCCGTACGCCGCATACCAATCAGCATAGATTTAACTGCACCGTAAACTTCTTTTATGTAATTTTTTATAAACATACCCCTATCCCCTAAAGGGGAATTGATTATTTTTTATGAATAAATTTTATTCTCATTTTTATTAGATTAATAATACATCAATCTTCGCTACCATCTCCTCCATTCCCCCCTTTAGGGGATGGGGGTTAAAAGTGCCACCCCAATATCGCCATCACTGTTATCAATAAAATATTAAACATACTTATCGGCAACAAGTATTTCCATTCTAAATTTAATAACTGATCAATTCGTAATCTCGGAAAAGTCCACCGGAACCACATAATTACAAAAATTAAAAAAAAAGTTTTTCCCATAAACCAAATGCTAGACGGTATATAATCCATTACATGGTTAAAGCTTTGCCAGTTGCCAATATGAAAAGGCATCCAGCCGCCCAAAAATAATGTAGCCCCAATAGCACAAACAATAAAAACATTTACATATTCCGCTAAAAAAAACAATGCAAATTTCATCCCACTGTATTCTGTATGAAATCCTGCGGTGAGTTCACTTTCAGCTTCGGCTAAATCAAAAGGTGCTCTGTTGGTTTCTGCCGTTACTGCAATTAAAAAAATTACAAATGCAATAATTACAGGGATATGTCCTTTAAATAACCACCAGCCATTTTGTTGCGATTGTATAATATCGGTTAAATTTAAACTGCCGGTTAAAACAACAATTGATAAAATAGAAAGCCCTGCACTCAATTCGTAACTTACAATTTGTGCGCCACTACGCATAGCACCCATCAGCGAATATTTATTATTGCTTGCCCAACCCGCCATTAAAATACTTATAACCGAAATAGAAGACACCGCCGACACATACAACACCCCAATATTTAAATCCCACAATTGAAAATTGCTGGCAAATGCAATAGGTGCCATAAGCAGCATGGCCACTATCATTGCAATAAACGGTGCCAGGTTAAATAAAAATTTATCGGCACCATTTGGTGTTAATCCTTCTTTAGTTAATAATTTTAGTGTATCCGCAAACGATTGTAACAAACCTTTTGGCCCCACACGGTTTGGCCCAAGGCGTATTTGCATCCATGCACTTACTTTTCTTTCCATAATTACCAACACCAATCCTAAAATTGCAAACAGGCTTATTACAGCAATTCCCGCAATCACCATTTCAAATACCAATGCCCAGGTAGAACTGAAACGTTCGTTCAACCATTGATCAATTGATTTTGTTATGTTAGATAAGCTTAACATTTCCGCCATTCCGCCCGCTGGCGGAGAGTTTTTTAAGGTCTCTACTTTTTAGGGTAGAAATTTTTAGTTAATAATATTTTTTTTGAACCCAGCTTTATTAATTCTATTTTACTTCATTGGCGTCGCACTCTTCAACTTTATTTGTTTACTGAACTTTAATTATGTTTTGCACGAGCACCTGCCGTACCTACGGGACGTTGGAAACATGTGATTTTTTTTCTACCCACCTTAAGCTCCTACGGAGCTATTTTATTTATATTCTTCTTTTCATTCTTCGTTTCCATCTTCTCCTTTTCCTCCGCCAGCAGGCGGAGATAGGGGGTATCTCCTCCATTTCCCCCTTTAGGGGATAGGGGCTCTTACCGGTCTATATCCGGTATCACCAAATCCAGTGTACCCATCATCGCTACCAAATCTCCAAGCTTGCTTCCCCTCGCCATATGGTCTAATGCAGAAAGATTAGAAAAGCCCGGCGAACGAAATTTAATCCGATACGGTGTAGTGCCACCTTCGCTTACAATGTACACGCCAAATTCTCCTCTTGCTGTTTCCACTCTCTGATAAAATTCTCCTTTAGGTAATTTTAAAACTGCTTTTGTTTTTGCCTGAAAATCGCCTTCGGGAATATTATCAATTAACTGTTCAATAATTTTCACCGATTCATTTATTTCTCTCAGCCGCACTAAATATCTTGATAAAGAATCTCCATCCGTTTCCAAAATTTCATCAAACTGTACTTTATCATATACTTCGTAAGGATACAATTTTCTGATATCGCAGTTAACGCCGCTGCCCCTTGCAACCGGCCCGGTACAACCAAATGAAATGGCATCTGCTGCACTTAAAACTCCCACACCTTTCATACGGTTTTGAAAAATAATATTACCCGTAAGCATTTCATTATACTCACCCACTTTAGATTTATACAAGGCAATAAAATTTTTAACCCTTTGTATAAAGTTGGGATGAATATCCTGCATTACTCCACCGGGTACAATATAGTTCATCGTTAACCTGGCGCCGCAGGTTTCTTCCATAATATCATTAATGTTTTCTCTTTCTCTAAACGCATGAAAGAAAGGGGTGAAGGCACCCAGGTCCATGGCCATTGCACCCCACCACAATTCATGCGATGCAATTCTTGTAAGCTCATCTACCAATACACGGATGTATTTTGCTCTTTGCGGTATTTCAATCTGCATGGCATTTTCTACACACAATGCGCAGGCATTATTATTTATGTGACTCGATAAATAATCCATGCGGCTGGTGACATAAATAAATTGGCGGTAGCTTAAACTCTCACACATTTTTTCTATGCTGCGGTGTATATAACCTAAGTGCGGCTCAACTTTTTTTATGGTTTCACCATTTAATGTAATCACCAAATGCAATACGCCATGCGTTGCAGGATGTTGCGGTCCTACATTAATTATTAAATCGCCTTCGGTTGTTGTACCTAATTCTTCAACCATAAAAACTATGTCGAATGGGTTAATGTTGAATATCGAATGTTTTTAAAATTGGCATTCTTCTAATTATTCAATCTGTCTTCACATTCGCCATTCGATATTTTATATTCGATATTATATCTAATATTATAATCTTATCATGTTTATCGGGTCTTCAAAATCTTTCCGCATGGGGTTTTTACCTTCCCATCCATCGGGTAAAATCAATAACCGTAAATCGGGATGATTAATAAAATTCACCCCAAACATTTCATAAGTTTCTCTTTCATGAAAATCAGCCGTTTTCCAAATGGAAGTAACAGATGCTATTTCGGGAATAGTAAAATTTAATTTTGCTTTCACCACAATATTATGCCTGTAGGTTGTTGAGGTAAGATGATACACCATTGTTACATGTGTTTTCCAATCAATACAGGTAATGCAAAAAAGAAAATCAAAATTTAATGCAGCATCGTTACGTAAGTTTTTTGCAAAAGTCAACCACTCAGCAGGTTCAATATTTACAGTAAGCCATTGCCCGCCCTCTTCATAAACCACAGCAGGTAGCAATTCCGTTAATTTTATTTTCAGTTCTTCAACATTCATTCACAAATAATTTGCTTTTAACTAAGGTGTAATAAAAAATACTGCTTGAATAACTCCCCTTCAGGGGATGGGGACTTTTGGGGGTTGCTGTTCCCTCGTCATTCCACTTTTTATTTTCTCCTGTAATTTAATTAACGCATGCAGCAGTGCTTCCGGCCTTGGCGGGCAACCGGCCACGTAAACATCCACCGGTATAATATGATCGGCACCTTTTACAACAGAATACGTGTTGTAAAAAAACGGGCCACCACTTATAGCGCATGCACCCATGGCAATTACATATTTTGGTTCGGCCATCTGGTCGTACAATCTTTTTAAAACCGGAGCCATTTTATTTACAATAGTGCCTGCAATAATAATTACATCGGCCTGGCGTGGAGAGGCTCTTGCCACTTCAAAACCAAATCTTGAAAAATCGTATTTGGCAGATGCAGTTGCCATCATTTCTATACCACAACAACTGGTGGCAAAAGTTAATGGCCATAACGAATTCGATCTTGCCCAATTAATAACATCATCTAATTTACTAAGTACAATACCGCCGCCGGGCAAGTCGTGAACCTCT
This sequence comes from Ferruginibacter sp., assembly GCA_043756235.1. Taxonomy (GTDB): domain Bacteria; phylum Bacteroidota; class Bacteroidia; order Chitinophagales; family Chitinophagaceae; genus Ferruginibacter. The sequence goes on from JAYURK010000084.1 coordinate 11,773, forward strand.
CCTGGAAAAGCCCCCTGTCCTCGGCCAACTGGTGGAGGAACTTTAACCGTTGCATTTTTTATTTCATCGCTCATTTATAAATGATGTTATTTTTTAGATTCTTATACTACATAATCTTCTCCATGGTTCCCCCTTCAGGGGGCGGAGGGGGCTTACATCCACTTCAACGCTCCCTTTTTATGTGCATATAAAAATCCCATAAATAAAATAAAAAAGAAAATCACAATTTCAACTAATGCCAGCCAGCCAACTTTTTTTGCCACCACTGCCCAGGGATACAAAAACACCAGCTCAACATCAAAAATTAAAAATATAATGGCAAATAAATAATAGCCCACGTTTAATTGTACCCAGGTTTGCCCTGTGGTGGGTATACCACATTCGTAGGGCTCGCCTTTGCTTTTGTTAAATGTAGAACGGGTAACTATTTTTGAAACCATTAATGCAATGCCCGAAAAGGCCAATGCTGCAAGAATTAAAATAATCATGGAAGAGGCACCCATTATTTAAATCTTTTTATGAGCAATGAAGATAATGCTAAAATTAATTACCACACTTCAATAATAATGATTTTTTATTCAAACTGATAAAAATCATTCTTGCACCTTATAATGATCTTAATAATAAACCACCGCATTTTTTTTATAAGTTAATAAAAAAATAATACCTTACAAATGTATTTGCAGTTACAAAAAATTAAACTCAGCAGCGGTTATGAAAAAAGTATCACAAATTCTTAAAAGAAAAGGCAGCAATGTAATAACCATTACACCAGATATTACCGTACTGGATGCATTAAAGCAAATGGCAGAAAAAAATATTGGTTCTATTGTGGTTTTAGAAAACGACCAGTACATTGGTTTATTAACCGAAAGGGATTATGCCCGTAAAGTTATTTTAAAAGGTAAATCCTCAACCACTACTTTGGTTAGCGAAATTATGACCACCGGTTTGCCACGCATTACACCCGATAATTCTGTAGATACCTGTATGCAAATAATGAGCGAAAATAATATCCGTTATTTACCCGTTTTTGAAAACGATCAGCTCTGCGGTATCATATCTATTAACGATGTTATTAAAGAAACTATTCTCTCACAGGAAGAAACCATTGAGCATTTGCAGAATTATATACATTCGTGAGGATGATTTAGAATGTTGTAACATACGCATAAGTTCAAACTATTTTAAACCATATTGATTTTTTCCAAATAAAAATATACACATCAATTTTGTTTTGTGAAGAAGAAAATTTTAAAATTTTTTCTTATACTTATCTTTATTTGTGCAGGCATTTTCTTTTTATACTTTAATAATACGAAACGGGTTAATCCAAAAGTTACAGCTTTTTACAATGCGCTTAAAAATACCTTAACACAAAGAGGTTTTTCAACAAATATCATAGTCATAAGCACCAAAAGGTTCAAGTGGCATAACGACATTCAGGTTAAATTTTCCGGAGCAGCTAAAGAAAGCCCTCATTTAATTGGTGATGCAATTGATTTTATTGTTTTTGATATTAATAAAGATGGCAATTCCAATAGCAAGGATGTAGATATTATATTTGAAATTTTAGATAAAGAAATTATTAAAGATAGTGGTGGCGTTGGTTTATATAAGAATGAAAAATCTTTTGTTAACAGGCAAATGATACATATCGACTGCAGGGGTTATAAAGCCAGATGGGCAAGATGAGGAAATGTAGCAGATAATTCTTATTAGCTTTTTGAACTTACCTTTGCCCTCAATGAAGCACCTCAAATCTCTAAACAAATATTTTTGGAAATACCGCTGGCTTTTTATGCTGGGTATTGTGTTTGTTGTATTAACCAATTATTTTAGAATTTTAGCCCCGCAAATAACCAGGTATGTAGTTAATACCGTAGTGCATACTGTACAGGGAGAACAGGATGCCACAACCAAAGCAAAAGATACAAACAGTAATTACGATTTTCTTGTTAGAAAAGTAGTGGTATTTTTTGAAGAACACCAGGATAATAAAATTTTACTGGCCGGCATTGCATTATTACTATTGGCCATCATCAGTGGTTTGTTTATGTTTTTAATGCGGCAAACCATTATTGTAATGAGCCGCCATATTGAATATAATCAAAAGAACGAAATTTTTGCGCATTACCAAAAGCTGGATACCAACTTTTATAAAACACACAGCACTGGCGATTTGATGAACCGCATTTCGGAAGATGTGAGCCGTGTGCGGATGTACACCGGACCGGCCATTATGTATTTTATAAACCTTGCTGCAGTAATTGGTTTTAGTGTTTTTTTTATGCTTAAAGAAAGTCCTAAGCTAACAGTAGTTGCCTTGGCTCCATTGCCTTTATTAGCCATCACTATATATTTTGTAAATACCATCATCAATAAAAAAAGCGAAAAAATACAATCTTTATTAAGCGATCTTACCACCAATGCGCAAGAATCTTATTCCGGTATAAGGGTGATAAAATCTTATGTACAGGAAAAAGCACAGCTTATCTTTTTTAAAAATAACAGCGAAGCTTACCGCAGCAATGCATTAGGTTTAGCAAAAATTGAAGCCATTTATTTTCCCAGCATGGCATTGTTAATTGGCTTAAGTACCATTATTACTATTATGGTAGGCTGCCTTGATGTAATAAATAATGTAAATGGTACAACTGTTGGCACCATTGCCGAATTTGTGTTGTACATACAGATGCTTACTTTTCCGGTGAGTGCCATCGGGTGGACGGCGAGTATGACACAAAGAGCTGCAGCATCTCAAAAAAGAATAAATGAATTTTTACATACCGAACCCTTAATAAAAAATACCGGAAATGAATTACGGCCGTCACTTCATGGCAATATCAATTTTATCAATGTTGATTTTACTTATCAGCATACCGGCATACATGCCATAAAAAATTTTTCTTTACAAATTAATAAAGGCGAAAAAGTTGCCATCATTGGCCGTACCGGCACCGGTAAATCTACCATTGCGCAATTGCTGCTGCACATGTATGATACGCAGCGTGGATTAATTACCTACGATGGTATACCAATTGAAAAAATTGATATCAATATTTTACGGCAACAAATTAGTTATGTGCCGCAGGATGTATTTTTATTTAGCGAAACGGTAAGTAATAATATTGGGTTTGGTTTAGAAAATGCATCGCAGCAAAAAATTATTACTGCAGCAAAACAGGCCAGCGTACATACCGAAATTGAAAAATTTCAATTACAATATAATACCATGATCGGCGAAAGAGGCGTAACACTAAGTGGTGGACAAAAGCAACGCATTTCTATCGCAAGGGCTTTAATAAAAGATCCCCAAATAGTAATCTTTGATGATTGCCTTAGTGCAGTGGATGCCCGTACCGAAAAAGAAATTATTGAAAACCTGTACCATTATCTTGAAAACAAAACTGCACTTATTATAACACACCGCATATTTTCGTTGTTTAAGTTTGATAAAATTGTGGTACTTGACGATGGCCGCATTGCAGAGCAGGGTACACACGATGAGCTGATGCAGAAAAATGGTATCTATACGGAGATGTTTAAAAGACAGCAGGAAACACCCATCCCCTGAAGGGGAGTTATTCAACCATAATAATGTTTACAAATCTTGTAATTACAGTAAGCGCAATTTATAAATACAATTCAAATAACTTCCCTAAAGGGGGTTGGGGCGGAACCCGTATTTATATTTTGTGGTTTCAAAAACAATTTTATCTTTGCTCTGCCTCAAAAGGGGTAATCGTTTAAAACTAAAAAAAATATAACAGTGGCGTACGAGAACAACGACAAAAAAATGGAAAGCGTTTACAGTCAACGCATCCGTGCAGGAAAACGCAGGACTTACTTTTTTGATGT
>JAYURK010000085.1:0-15499 GCA_043756235.1 Ferruginibacter sp.
TGTTATTCCTCCTTGTGGAAACAGGGCTTTATACTCCACCACCAGTTTTTCCTTCTTAAAAATTTTTATAGAAGCTGATGTTGCGGCATCGGCTGCAGGACTTTCGTTTGTTATTGGGCTGCTATTATTTGATGCTGCACTTTTTTCAGTACTTGTATTGCTGCAGCTTATAAAAATTACCAGCAGCAGAAGGGGAAATACATTTTTCATTTGTTGAAATTGTGATTGTTGAAAATTGATTTTGATATGGATAAACTATTTTTTTTCGGCAATCGGAATCCGAAAAAAGCCATCTGTAATTTCTACTTTTCTGGAAGAATCTGTAAATCTTGCACTGCCTGTTACAGAAAATTTTCCTTCCACCCAATTATCTTCCACTTTGGTAATTTCCATTTCTCCTTTTAAACCATTCCAATATTCTATTTCCCCGTCTTTAATTGTTGAAATTTGAACAACATTATGTTCACCGAATATTTCTTTATTACCAACTTCCATTTCTCTCCTGTCGTAAGGAAAGCCTAAGCCTGCGCCATTGAAATCGCCAATTATCCTTCCGGTTGCTTCAAGCGGCATTATCGAGCTGGCAGTCCAGTTACTGCCATTAATTTTTGCGGTCATTGTCCACCCGCCTTCAGTTGTAGGAATACCCTCCGGATCCATTTTTTGTATTTCAGATTGTAGCTGCTTTGCTTCGTTTAAAGCATTGTCTTGTGTACTGTTACCACAGGAAAACATAATAGCTGCCAGAATTAAAATTGAAATGGTTGGTTTCATCATGAAATATTTTCTCAAATTTCTTTCTTTCAACAGGCCAAATAAAGGCAGATTGAGCCGCTTACAGAAATGAATGAGCCGGTGGTAGCAAATGATTTTTTTTTCTAACTACCTCTGTTGGGTATTCAATAAAAATATGATTGAAGAAAAAAATAGCTTAACCGCTGGTTTCGGGCAAACTGGGGGAAGGGGCGTACATGGGTGTTTTGCAAAAACGAATGTTTATCTAAATGTGTCAGGTTCTCCTTGCAGCAAGAGAATGATTTATTACAAAGAAAAGGTCATCATACAAATCTGGTTGGGTTAAATGAGAGAATGCTGTATGCAGTTGATAGCATTACTTTAATAACCAATAGCCTTTAAAAATTCACTTTTTTTTCTTTTAGCAACATCTAAAGTAACGCCGTTTGTTAATACTACCTGCCCACCTTCGCCACGAATATATTTTTCAGTAAAGTTTTTATTAATGATGTAGGAATTATGGATGCGGAGAAAAATTTCCGGCGGCAGCATATCTTCAAAATCTTTTAAAGTGTGGCTGGCAATGTATTTCTTTTTTTCGGTGGTAAAAATGTGGGTGTAATTACTGCTGGCTTCTAAATAAATAATATCTTCTACTTTAATAAAATGCAGACCTTCCATAGTGGGAATGGCAATACGTGTAAATGAATTCTTTTTATTTATAAGTTGCTCTACCAGTAACTCAATTTGCGGATTGGGATAGGCATGGTTACGTTTTTCTTCTGCTTTTGAAACGGCTGTTTTTAAATCTTCAACTTCAATAGGCTTTACCAAATAATCCAACGCACTGTAACGGATAGCTTTTATTGCGTAATGATCGTAAGCGGTTGTAAATATTAGTTCAAAATTTTTGTACGATAGTTGTTGCAGCATGACAAATCCATTCATTACCGGCATTTCAATATCCAGAAAAACAATATCTGGTTGCAGACTGTCAATAGCTTCAATTCCTTTTGCAGCATTATTGCAACAGGCAATAATTTTTACCTGATTACAGTGTGCCTGCAGCTTTTCTTTCAGGGAACTGATGCTGTTTTCTTCATCGTCTATCAGTATTGCTTTAATCATAAGATTGATTAGTTATTTTTAAAAAATCTTTACACTTATTTCCACTTTTGTTCCGCAAGGTTCATTATTTTCAAAAAGGTCGGTAATGGTTACATTATTATTTTGGTCATTTTTATTGTATAACTGAATTCGTTCTTTGGTAATGTTAATCCCATAAGATTGATGTTCGGGTTTATTAATTTCTTTTAACTGCTGTGCTTTATTTCTGCCCACGCCATTATCTTCAATAAAATATTTTATGAAATCATTTTCCAGTGTTGCAGAAACAGTTAGTTTTTTGTTTCCGTCCTGTTTATTTAATAACCCATGATGAATGGCATTTTCTACAAAAGGCTGTACAATCAGCGGCGGTACTTTATAATCGCTTTGTAATAACTCATCATCAGCATGCAGCTGAAAAGTAAATTTATCACTGCACCTGAACTGTTCCATCTGCAGGTACAGTTGCAGTGTTTCGTAATCTTTCTGAAAAGATACTACATCGTTTTTTGAACTGTCGAGTACATTACGGATAAGCTTTGCAAAACGGGCAAGGTAAGTAGTAGCTTTGTCTTTTTGATTTGTTTGTATAAGATTGTCGATAGCGTTTAATGAATTAAAAATAAAATGAGGGTTCATCTGGCTTTGTAATGCTTCTAATTTTGCTTTTGAAAGCTGTTCATTCATAGCGTACATTTCAATTTGCTTTTGCTGCAGCGATTGTTCGGCCTCGATAGATTTTATTTTATCCGCCATAAGCGTTGCAATGGTATTTAATATTTGTTGTTGCTGCTGGGTAAAATAATTTTTTTCATGATGTTCACAATCTATCACCCCTACCAACTCATTATTATAAATTACAGGCACTGCTATTTCACTTAATCTTGTCATTTCATCGGGCCGGTAGCGGCTGTCTTTAGAGGTGTCGGCAATTAACACTCCTTCTTTTGTTTGCATTACGTAACCAACCACTCCCTGGCCCGGCAATACATCAAAAGGCTGGCCTTTTATTTCTTCTATTGAACCTTTGGGGCCAAAACCTGCCCGTTGTATCATTTTGGTTTTATCATCGTTCCATAAATAAATCATGCAATCTACAAAGCCCAACCGGCCAATAAGGTTTTTTGCAACATCCCACAATACATCATCCTCTGTGGTTTTTCCTAATAAAGAAGAAGAAAAATAATTGATAATAAGTTCCATCTCCAGTTTACTTTTGTATCGCCCTGCATCCAGCTGTTGCACCTTCAATTTTTCATCAGCTATTATTTTTATATTTTTTTCACGCCATTTTATTAATAAGAAAGTGAGTAAAAGGATTGACAATACAGCAAGCGATATAAACCACCATGTTTGCCAAAATGGGGGACTAATAATAAAATTAAATGTTGCAGGCATACCCCATTTACCATTCCATCCCAGAGACCTTACTTCAAAATTATAATGACCTGGCTGAAGGCTTGCATAAGACACCGTGTTTTGATTAGCTGGCATTGTCCATGCAGTATCGGCACTTCCGGCTAAACGGTAACTGTACTGCAATTGTTTTTCGTTTATAAATCCTGGCGATGAAAACTCAAACTGCAGCTGGTTTTGACGGTAGTTTAATTGTGTATTTATTGCGTTTACGGAGTAGGTTGAATCCTGTGAAATTACTTTTGTAATATAAACTGGAAGGGGTGGAAGTTTTTCCATTTCTCCATCTGTAATTTTTACCAAGCCTTCATTTGTAGCAAGCCATAATAAATGCTCTTCATCTGTCTCCATTCCAATTATGGTAACAAAGTAATTATTAACCCGGCTAAAATTAAAAATGCGGTAACTGCTGCCTGTTATAATAATTTTATCAAGGCCCTGGTAAAAAGCAATCCAGTAATTTCCGTTTGCATCTTCCCTTATACCTTTTACAAAATTTGAAGTGAGTCCATTTTTCTGATCAAAATTAAAAATGGCAAAACTGTCTTTTTCTTTTTTGGTAAACTGATAAACCCCCTGGAATCTTGTGCCTGCCCAGATATTTCCTTTTGAATCTTCAAATAAGGAACGGATATTTTCTGAAGGTAAAAAATGGAGGGTAGAAATTATTGTTAGTTTGTTATTAATAAAACTATACTTTATACGAAAAAGACCATTTTGCCAGGTGCCTGCCCATAAATCTCCGCTCATATCAATGTGCAAAGCACTTATGCGGTAATCAAGAATAGATTGCTTAATTTTTCCAGAAATAAAATACAAATGACCTTCTTCCTGAACAAATAGATTACCCTGTTTATCGCTGATAAGCCTGGAGGCCAATTTTAGTGGAAGCGGAATAATTTTTTCATATTTTATTCTGGCACTATCAAATGTTACCATGTTTTGATGACCAAGCAACAAGGTAGGTTTACTGTTTTTAACAACATCGAAATATTTTTGAGTATTGCCATTGGCAACTGGCGTAAATATTCCGGTAAGTTGATTAAACACCCTGCTGCCCTTATGTGTGCCAACCAATAAGTAATTTTTTTTAAAAGGGTGTAGAAGGCAGGAATAATCACTTTCAACAAATCCATCTTTTATAGGGAATAAATGGATACTTTGGCGGGTAATTAATTTACTAATGCCTGCAGCCGTGCCAAACCATAAATTTTTTTCTCTATCTTGGAAAATGCTGTTAATAATATTGGAAGGCAGGCCATCTTTTACTGTGATGCTCTGATGCGTACCATCTGTATTTATTTTTACAATACCCCCGGTAGTGGCAAACCACATGGAGCCGTCTGCTACTTCAAGCATTCCTGTTATTGTTACCTGGTTTAATAATGGGAGCGTAAAGGGGGCGGGCAAGGAAGCAAATGAAATGCGTTGATTTTTTTGCAGGGGAACTTTGAGTAATTTAAGCCCCTTTAGTGTACCGGCCCATATTCTTTTTTTTGCATCCTGGTAAATTATTGCATCCTGGCGTATAATATTTTTGTCAACTATTTCAGAGAATAATTCATACTTTCTGTTAAATATTTTAAGGGATGTTTCTTCCACTGTAATAAAAAGTGAATCATTAAGCCATATAAGATCTAAAAAAGTATGATGAGGAAAAAGTTGTTTTGGCTGAGTGAGTTTGTTTTCACTGAATTGCTGTAATCCATTTCTGTCTGTAGATACAATAACTTCTCCTGATGAATTATGCAGAAATCGGTTTACTACAACACCGGATGAACCCACTTTGGATACAACTTTATTTTCGCTAATCATATCTATAGCACCATTATTTAATGCTACATACAATCGTCCATCTTTTGCTTCGAAAAAATCATTTACCATATTATGCGAAAGACCATTGGCGGTGCTGTAGTTGGTAAAATTATGTCCGTCGTATTTGCTAAGGCCTTCCATGGTGCCAATCCATAAAAAACCTTTTGCATCCTGGTACACCCTGCGGATGGTATTGGAAACAAGCCCGTCGTTTATGGTATAGTTTTTAAATACTTGCTGCTGCGCCTGTGCCAAGTTTATTAAAACGGCAACGATATTTATAATTGCTATGATTAAACCATGGCGCATAGTTTAAAGTTAATGCAGATTTTATAAGGGATGCTATTTATAATTTTTAAAAACCGATTCAAACTATTAGAACTCTTTTGTATTACATACTGTTTTATTTTTAAAATAAGGATGAAATAGTTTTGCAGGCCGACGGAATTTATTTCTTTAAAATAAAATTATTCAATTTTCAATGTTGGGCCCACTACCTCCATTTCGTTATCAGCAAAAATTTGTTTCATTTCGTCAGCAGTTGGTTCATGTGTTAAACCAGCAACGGTTATAAAAAAATCTTCCAGCTTTCCGGCAGGCTGTAATATTACAGTAAGCTTTCCTTTTTCAGAAAGCTGCGTCCAGGCATGGGGCACATTTCTTGGTAAAAAAATACTATCTCCAATGCCCAGTTTGTATTTATCTTCTCCCACCTTAAAATAATATTCACCCTGCAGCACATAAAATATTTCATCCTGCAGGGGATGCACATGCAGCGGTACACCCTTGCCCTGCGTTAAAGAGGTTTGCTCAAACACCAGCAAATCTCCGTCTGTATCTTTACCGGATATTTTTATGTCTATTACATTTTGGTTAATGCCTTTTAATTTAATGTGGCCATGCAGGCGGCCCTCGCCGGCGTTTACTTTAAAGCCTTTCGCATCCCTGTTATTACTTTTTTTATTTTGTTCAAACGGAGTAAATGGGGCTGTTGCTCCAACTAAAACTGTGGCAATAAATTTGTTTCTTTTCATCGCAATATGTTTAGTAATTATTTCTTATTAGAGTAAGTGTATTTTTTTCTTCTCATGTTACTTCTTCGATTTTTCATACCTAAGCGCCGGACCTACCACTTCAAATCCATTTGCCTGACGAAACTTGTGCTTCTCTTCATCCGTCATCTTAGCATAAACATTTTCACTTACCGCTTTAAAATGTTCTTCCATTTTTCCGGCAGGTTGAAATGCCATCAGCACCTTTGCCGGGCCATCATTTATTTTTGCAAATGCATGCGGTACCATTCGTGGGCCAAAAACACTGTCGCCTTTTTTTACGGTAAAGGTTTGGTCGCCTACTTTAAATAAAAATTCACCTTCAATAATATACCACCACTCATCCTGCTCATAGTGATAATGCAAAGGCGGCCCAACTTTTTTATCTCTTGTGGATTCAAACATATACAGCTCGCCATCAGTATCTTTTGCAGAAACCTTGGTATAAAAAGTATCACCTTCAAATAGTACAATAGGTTTTTCAAAACGATCTTTATCTGCATCAACTTTAAAGCCTTTGACTTCTCTGCTTAATAATGATTTTGTTTGGCTGATTAAAACAGACGGCATTGTAATAAGTGTAAGCAATGCAGTAATAAATTTATTTCTTTTCATTTTTTTTAAAAATTAATTTAAAGCGGAACAGGCGTAAGCACTGTTTTTTCCCAATCCGAATATTTTTGTTTTAACCTGTCGAATATTTTTTTCTCTTTTTCTTTCAGATTGTTGGATTCGCCAGGATCTTTTATCAGGTTAAATAAATATTCTCCCTTTTCATCTGTTAAATATTTAAAGTCTCCATCTCTCACAACTTTTTGTTGATTTCGCTGAAACACTCTCCAGTAAAAAGTTCTTGTTACTGCTTTCTTTTTACCGCTGCATACCGGCATTAAATCAATCCCATCTAATGGGAAATTTTTATCGGGTTTTACATTGGCAACAGCAAGTATGGTAGCCGTCCAATCCATAGTAATAGCCACCTGCTGTGTAACGGTGTTTGCAGCAATTTTTTCAGGCCACCGCATAAAGGCTGCTGTTCTTATGCCACCTTCCCATAGATGAAATTTTTCTTTTTGATAAATACCCATGTCAGAAAATTTTCCGCCACCATTATCGCTTGTGAAAATGATAAGGGTTTTGTTTGAAAGTTTTTCTTCATCCAATGTTTTTAAAATATTGCCAACAGCATCATCAATACTTTTCATCATTGCTGCAAATTTTTTCGGTGAACCCATTTTTTCCGAGTTTTCTCTGCCCAACGGATATGGTTTATCACCCGGTGCCTGCCAGGGCCAGTGTGGGGCGTTAAACATAAGGCTGATAAAAAAGGGTTTTGTGTGAGGCCTTCGTAAAATAACAATTGTTTTTTCCATTAAAAGATCTGTCATGTAGCCTTCTTTAATTACCGGTTTATCATTTTCATATAAATCGGGCTGCCCAGCAGGATTTGTGTGAGAAATATAATCAGTGGCACCACTGTTGAAACCAAAAAATTCATCAAAGCCATTTTTCATGGGGCTCATTTCGGGCAAAAATCCCAAATGCCATTTACCTATCAGGTGAGTGCTGTATCCATTTTGTTTTAACAGGGTAGCAATAGAAGTGTACTCAGCAGTTAAACCATGTATGCTGTCTTTTGGTACAAGTGGTTCATACAATCCAACTGGTGTACGGGCAGGGTAACGCCCCGTCATAAACGAAGTTCGGGTAGGCGTACACATGGGTCCGCCTGTATATGCATTCATAAACTTTACTCCCTGCGAAGCCAGTTTATCCAAATGAGGTGTGGTATAATCTTTACGGCCGTAACAGCTTAAATCTCCATAACCCATATCATCTGTCATGATGTAAATGATATTGGGCTTTGATGTTTGTGCAATAGAAAAAAATGGTAACAGCAGCAAGAGCAACAATAAGTTTTTAAATATTTTTTTACTGGTAAAATATAGCATGAGCATTGATTTAATTAGTAGTAGTGATGGTTGTTTTCTCCTTTTCAATTCACATTATTCATTTAGTATTGTTACACTTTATCAATCATGCCCCATTTTTTTGCAATCGCTTTTCTTTCTTCTCTTGTTCTTTTTACAAATGGTTGTCCTTCTGGTGTGCCTACTTCTCTAAAAAAACCTTCAAAGCCGGAAGGTGTATAAGCAAAACGCATTTCCAAATCATCAGTGCCGTTGTTGCGCAGGCCATGCCAAACGCCAATGGGTACAATAGCTACAGATCCTTCTTTTACAGCATATTCTTTTTCGCCCAATGTAAAAATGCCCGAACCCCGGTGAATAAAAATCAGTTCTGCTTCGTTGGAATGTTTATGAACAGGTATGCCTTCGGCGGGCAAAATATTTTCCGATAAAAAACAAATACTTTGTGAGCCATGCATTGTTTTAGAAATTTTTATTTTTAGTTTGGTGGTGCCGTTCCGCAATAAATAAGTTTCGCCTTCTTCCTCATTAACTACCAGGCCTTCAAAGTTTGATGTGTTTGTTGTATTACCAAAAGCTACAGAAGGAAATGCGATAAATGCAAGCAAGCCTAAACTGCTTTGGGTTAAAAAATGTTTTCGTGTATTCATAAAATAGAGTTTTAATCTCCAAAAATTATTCAACTGAAATTATTGTTGACTGCCTCGCAATCAACCGCCAGTTATCATTTGTTTTCATCCATATGTTGGTGTAGCGTCGCTTTACCGTTTTACCTGCATTAGGCATCTTCCCCGATGGATGTAAAGTTTCATTGCCCATGGCAATAGCAATGTTGTTATTAAAAGTTACTTTCTCTGTAACTCTTTCAAAAACTTCCATGTCAACTTCTCCGCTCCTTATTAAATATTTTAGTTGTTGCAGTGTGGTAATTTTATTGGTTGGCGCATTCACCACAAAATCGGGGGCGAAAATTTTGTACAATGCGTTAGTGTCTTTTTTTAAAAATGCTTCTCTTTGTGCATCTTCTAACTTTCGTATTGTTGTTTCTTCAGTGTTTTGTGCAAATGAGTAAATCATTACGAGTAATGATAATGTTGTACTGATTATTTTTTTCATGGTGATCTTTTTCTGGGGTTATTCAAATTAAGCTTTTTTAGTTGCAGTTGTAAGTAAAGGTTTGTACAAATGTGTAAATGCCATTTGCATTTCTGTTGGTGTTTTTTCGTTCAGTGGGGAATCCATCGTTGTTATATGTATAAACCATTTCTCTTGTAAATAAATCTGTACCACTTCCTTTGCTATAATTTAACGGATTGTTATTGCTCAAGGCTGTAATGATAGGTTCAGGATCAAAATTATCCCAATTAAAGTTTACTAATAAATACTCCCAGCTTTTAACTCCTGCATAAGGGGTAGGCTTGTCATCATAAGCCGTAACGGTAATGGGTGCAATCACCTGGTTGGGTCCTGTAGTCCATACATACTGCAAAGCACTTACATTGCCCTGTGCGTTATAGGAAATATTCAAATCGTATTCTGCATCGCCTATTACAAAATCAGTTTGCTGGCCCACCTTTATCAATTGTTTGCTGGCATTGTAAAAAAAGAAATAGGTATAGTAGTTTACGGATAAGATGCCATTAATATTTGGTGAAACAAAAGCTTTTGCAGGCAGTTCTCTGAACATATCACTTACCTCGTATTTTAAAATACGATAGTTGCCTACGGTGCCAAAATCGTATCTTGTAGAATTAGTACCTATTTGATGACTGCCTTCTTCACTTCCATTGGGCCGCAGCACTTTTATAACTGTTGGCTTACCAGTGGCATCAAATTCATATTGCCATGTTTTTTCATTGCCTGCTAAAGTGGTAGCTTCTAATTTAATAATACATTTTGCCAATGGAATAGTTGGTGTAACCGGTGCTGCATTTTTTTTGCAGGCACTCATTACACCTGTAATGGCTAAGAAGAAAAATATTTTTTTCATGTTAAGTGTTTTGTTGATGAATAATGCGTTAAATTTTTTACTATTCCTTTTTCGCCGAAATAGTAAAGTTCAAATCGGTTTCTCTTACTGTTGATTTATCGCCAATATGCCTGTTGCCTTTGCCACTGAAACTTTCATTGCCTTTTGCATCTTTTTCTACAGTAAAAGAGTTATTAAAACTAACCACACCATCAATAGTGTTTTTTGCTTTATGAATAGGGAATGTCATTTTTTTAGGATAGGGTATAAGATCGGGGCCAATCAGTAGAAATAAAAATTGTGTAGCTACTAAATCTGAAAAGTCAATGATAGCCCCATTTATAAAAATTTTTATTTTTTTTGCATCCACATCGTATTCAGCATCTACAGGAATATTAAAATAAGCCGGTGTAGCCAGCCCTCTTGCAATAGCGCCAAAGCCCATAATATCTCTTTCGCTGGTGGCGAATGAAACGGATAGCGGAACAAACGTATTGATGGGCACTACTTCCATTTTTCCTTTACTGCCTTTTTGAAATTCATCTTCTTTTTCTATGTCTTCAAAAAAACTAAACTTAGTGGCATTACCTTCCAGGTTGCCTTTCATTTTTATAATTGTACCTGAAATATTTTTTTTAGGAAAGCGCAGGGTGAATGCGGCTTTCATATCCACTCCATAGTTCCACCAGGTTTCTCCTTTGCTGTTTCTAAAATCAATAGTATAGCCATGCGTAAAGTTGCCGGTAAAAACTTCGCAATAAGTTTTCATTAAAATATCTATTATGTATTGTAACACATCGCCGGCTATACCCGCCTTGCCTAATTTTTCTGTCAACGACTTTGCATCAAATTTTGAAGTGGCATATATTTTTGATGTTTCCTTTAACCAAAAATCGTGTGGGCCAGTATAACCGCCTGCGGCTTCATTTGCAGTACTTACCGTTTTAGGTACGCCTTTGTCAAGTATTATATTTTGAATGATAGTACCTATAGATTTTGAAAACACATTCGTAAAAGTGGAAAAGGCAGCACAGGCTTCATTAACCATCACTAAGTATTCGCAAATGGTATTGTCCTGTGGTTTATGATTTGCTGCATCATTTACCTGTTTCATCTGGCTTGCCTGTTCAGCCACCGTATTATTCAGCTCCGATAAATTAGCCCTGAAGTTGGGCGGAAGATTTTTCCCTTTTACTAACTGCGCCATCTCCCTGTTGGCTTTGCCAAGATGCTGAAACAAGTTGAACACTTCATTTACTTTCTCTTTCAGTTCATCCATTTTTTTATCCAGCTCTGCTTTATTTTTCGGACTGATATTACTAGTAGCTTTTTTTACAGCATCTTCCAGTTTATCCAATGCCCTTTTTGTTTCCCTGATATTGTCTTCCGGCCAGCTTTCATCAAAAATAATATCCATTTCTTCAACGGTAAATTTTGCCGACTGTGTAGCTTTTTTATCGCTGCCGGTTACGGTTACCGTATACTCGCCTGTTTTATCCTGTGCAATCCAATCCACAATATATTTTCCACCGGTGGTGAGTGAAACATTTCTAACATCGGCAGGTGAGGGGCCTGTTACTTTTATTTGTACCTGTTTATAATTTTTATATAATATGCTTTCGCCGCTTATGCTTATAAAGCCACCGGTAAATATTTTATCTGCAGAAAGTTTAAGGGTTACATAGCCATCAGTTGGTTTTAAGTCATCTGCAGGTGCAGTTGCTTTTAAATTTGCCGGTGCGTTTTTTGTTTTTGAAGAATTGTTGTTTTGATTTTGTTCTTCCTTATTTTCAGTTTTGTTTTTTGTTGATTTCTTTTTGTCAATAATTTTTTTGGGTACTGCTATCAGGCTGTCTAAGCCCTGGTCAATTTTTTGATTGGTTTTTTGTTGTGCCCTCCATTCTGCATTTTCTTTTATCCTGGTGCCTATTTGTTTAAGTATTTGGGCATCCCCATCAGGTAGCAGCAAGCAGGAAAAAAGTAGTAAAAGAAAAGTTTTCATACTATATTTTATTCGTGAAAATTTGTATCCTTTTCAAATAAACTCCTGTAAATTTTTATTGTTTTGTTATTTGCCATAGAAAATAATTATAAACAGTAGTACTCCAATGGCCTTTCATTTCATTGTCGGATGAAATGACGGCAAAATATGGATATGCCCCTACCGTAAATTGAATAACAGCGCCAGATACTGACCTTGTGTAAGAATATGGCCCATACACATTAATGCCGATCTTTGGTTTAACCTGGGAACCCGCTATAAAAGTCAATTCAAATGCTGCCGGGGTCCCGCTTGAAAAGTTGAGCATACCCTTCCAAACAGTATTATCTAATGTTATAGTAGGGTTAGCAATCATTTTTCCGCTATTCACTACCGTCAAATTATTGGTAACAATATTTTTCAGTATACCGTCATCAGAGATATCAGCTTTTATTTGCACAGCCGGGGTAATAAAATCTATTGTTAAATGATTATTATTTACAACCCATTTTCCTGTATAAGAACCTGCCCGCTGGCTCCATAACAGGCTGCCATCTCCATTAAAATATACGCTGTAATATTGAACCGTTTCTCCTGCATTGGTAAGCTGCCCCCACCAGGTTTTACCTTTAACAGATGTGGTGTAATCTTTTACTGAAGAACTGCTGTCTTTTTTACAGCTAAATAAAATCACTGTTAACATGAGTGTTACAATTGGGATGCTTAAATACTTTTTCATTTTCTTTTTTTTATTGATGAAAATTTTTATTCACTACTTTTTTGCAAACGGTATCCTGAAAAAGCCTTCTGTAACTTCTACGGCTTTATTTATACTGTTACAGGTAGTTGTAAAAAAGAATTTTCCTTCGGCCCAACTGTCATCAACCTTTGTAATTTCAATTTCTCCTTTTAGGTTGGTGTATAAACAGCCATCATTTAGCATAAGGTCAACTGCATTGTCATCGCTGATAATTATTTTTTTACCAACCACCATATCTGTTTTAGAATAAGGCATGCCTATGTACTCCTTTTCATAATAACCCACAATTCTGCCGGCAGCATCGGGAGGCATCATGGAAGATGCCTCCCAATAACTGCCATTTATTTTGGCATTCATAGTATAACCGCTGGCGGTGGTAGCAACAGTGCCAGGTTTAATGGCAGATTGAATTTGTGCTGCCTGTTCTATCGCTTTGCTTTGATTATTATTAACGCAGGAAATGAGTATGAGGGTAATGAATAAAATTGAAATAGTTTGTTTCATGACGTAGTTTTTATTTAGCTTAATTGCCTTGTTTTTTCGCTTTCAAAACTGATAGTTTTTTTCAGCAATTAGATAGTTGCTTGTTGTTTTGTTACCAATCTGCTTAATTCCAGCGTAGTGGAAATTTAAGCGTACACAGCCCTTCATAATCTGCTATTTCTTATCAACTCATATTCAAATCCTCCAATTTTATTTTACTCCACCACATCCTTCGATATAGGCATTAAATTTTGATCCGGAAACAACTCTAAATCCCGGCAACAACCTGACCCTGGTTCCTGCATCATATTTTATAAATGAATTGTTTTGTATAAGTACAGAAGATGTAATTATATTATTGGCTTCATACTTCTGCATTACATTATTATTACCCCCGGTTAATGAAAAGTCATTTGTACAGAAGCCTGGGCAAATCTTAGCCCACCATGTACCCCAAAAACTGACTCCAAAAGCCCTTGGTCTTGCATACTCCTGAATGGTCCATGCGGTAATATCGTCTTCCGGGTCGATAAATGTGGCTGAATAATCACCCCATCGGTTACGATTCAGGGGGTCGGTGGGGGAAATTTTTACATACCAGTCCTCTCCGGCTTTATAGTGATAAAAAAAGAATCCTTCACCAGAACGACGATAGGAAACAGAGGCCCTTACATAATTGGTACTGCTAAAAGTAGAGTAACCAAAAAATAAATCATTACGCTGGTTTACTGCAACACTTGGATAAGCCGTCATGTTATTGGCATCTGCGGCTGTTCGTATATTTTCTATTGCTGTTTGTGTTACAGGATTAATAGCCACAATTTGAGAAGCACAGGTTGTAGGTGCAGTAGCTGGCAAAAAAACATTATTGCCAAACCATAATACCCCGTTTCTAAAAACAGTTTGCAATATACGGTCGTCTCCCAGGTCTAGCCCTGTATTTGAATTTAATTGCGGGCCATTTACTCCTGCTGTGTTCCATGATGGGCCAACATTTATTGTATTGAGCACATTAAATACTGGTGCAGCTGCTGTTCCTGTAATTGAAAATAGCCTTACAAAGCCACTGTTTTGAAAATTGCTATTAAACTTACTTACACAAAAAATTGTATTTTCTGTTGGGCTATAAGTAATAGCTGGAGCAATATGAAAATAATCCGTACGATCAAAAAGAGAAATACTTGTGTTCAGACCTGCATATACGTCACTTTTATTTATAACCCATACACGGCTTCGCTGCGCATTATTTTGCCCTGGTAAATTAAACATGTAGCCACCAACTGTTATCCAGTTTCGGTTAAAACCAATGCTTGGATAATCGAACCAAAACTGATTTCCGGGATCTGCATCAATATTATAGGTATTCCAGTTGCCGGTAGGATCAGAAGTTTGAGAAACAGCCAATAGTAATGCAGAGCTGGCAGAATTAATAGTAGTATTATCGGCGCAACAAATAAATATCCAACGCTTTTCGTAGGGGTCATAGGTAATCTTGGGATCAAAAATAAAAGAGTAGCCTCCTATCCCATTCCAAAAACCATTTAAAGAAACGGTACTTATAATACCTCCTTGTTTGTTTTGTATCCGTATTTGTGTATTTAAGGTTGTCATTATATGATCAAACCCTATGGCACCATTAACATCGGGTGGAGAAGAGTTGCCATCATCATCAAGTGCATTAAAATTATTGCAGGGAAATTCCAAAGGGTTTTGTGCACTCTTGGCCAGATTATCTAATGCAACAGAAGTTAGCTTACCAATAAAAGGAGGCACCAGGCTTGGGTCCACAAAATTCGCAATAACAGGCTTTATCTTTGCATGATTTGGTGATTTTTTTTCCCGTGGTTTTGGCGGATTTTTTAATTCGTTCTTTGCTATAGCTGTAAAATTTATTATTGTTCCCGAACTTGTAGTTGTACCCTTAATAGTTTCCTGGGCATACAGCCAACCCGGCAATAGCAGGAGCAACAGTTGAAAGGATGATTTTATTTTTTTATGAAGAGTCATAGTCTTTTTTTTATAAAATAAATAGTAGTAATTCCCATTTTCATTTTTTCTTTTGTTGAAGATTTTCTATTTTCTTATTAAGCTCAATCACATACAAAGTCAGTTCTTCTATTTTTTCCATCATCCTTTTTTGGGTATCACCCAAATGCAATCCGTTTTTCTCAATTTCGGCGGCAGAGGGAATATTGGGAAGGTGTTTGTTTTGAAGTATAAATTTTTCTACATCACTTAATGAGGGAAGTT